>NZ_WAAS01000055.1:0-33413 GCF_008806585.1 Micromonospora sp. AMSO12t | reverse complement strand
GGAAGGCTGGTTGCGCGGGCGGGGTCGGTGGGGCGGCGATGGCGTGCAGGAGGTGCCTGGCGTCGGTTACCTGGTCCTGTGCCGTCGATGCCTGGGGGCTGTCGGCTGCGATGGCGTCGGCGATGCGGTTGGCCAGTTCGATCTGGCGGTGGAGCTTGTCGTCGCCGTTGGGGACGGCGTGCAGGGCGCGGTGGGCCAGGGTGGCAATGTGACGGGCGAGAGCGTTGGGGGCGTCGGCGGGGTCGAGCTTGTGGTGCTGGATCAGGGCGGGATCGATGTGCTGGAGGCGAGTGGCCAGCTCACGGGTGATGAGGTGCTCGTAAATGCCCCGCTCAAGATCCGTCACCTCAGCAAGGTAGCTGTGCCTGTCCCTAAGTGGTGTCGGATCCATGACAATTTCGGCCTTCCTCGATGTGATGGGAGGCCGGTGTCATTGGGTAGACGCTGCGTCGCGCTACGTCTGGCTGACCAGCAAAAATTCGGTTCCTAGGCTGGCAGCTTTGGACAGCGTCGGGACTTTGCCGGGCCTGGGTCGCCGCCGGACGCGAGCGCGAGCGATTGAGAAAGACACGCTAGGCTCTAGCGCGAATTCATGGCAGATCGCGGATGGGCCGACGGTCATTCGCCAGCCGGTGCGGCGCATTAGTGACGCGCGTAGCTCGATGTTCGCTAGGGAGAGCATGAACGAGATTTCGGGACTACCCGAATTCTGGGAGGAGTTTTGTTCTCTAGGGAAGGAAGTTGACTATTTTGTAACTGCCCGTCTGTTCGACGGGACACCCGCAGCCTGGCCTCACGAACTCAATTACATTAGATGGCGGCATCGGGTTGCGACCGAACTTGGCGTCGACCCGATGGCGGTCCAGCTAGTCGGAAGCGCCCGTTTGGGCTATTCGCTCAACCCACAGAAAAACTTCAGAAAGTTCCATGAAAGCTCGGACTTGGACATCGCGGTGATCTCACCGGAGCTGTTCGATCAGGCGTGGAGCGAGCTCCGAGACATAATCGAGGACGAATTCTTTGCAGGCAAGAAGAACTACCTCCGGAAATTGGTTTTCGAAGAGTGCATTGCCCTCGATGTTATACTGCCTCGCCTGTCTTTCGGTGAGCGGTGGTCGCGGTCGCGGGATAGCTTCATCGAGGATCTCGGCGAGGCGTTCATAAATTGCGAAGTCAATTATCGACTGTATCGCAATCATAAGTCACTCAGAGGCTATCAGGTGAAGAGCGTGAATATCGCGCGGAATCGTGCGATCGAGGAGGGCGTGCGCAATGACTGATCACGGGCTCAAGTTCGAGATCGAGTCGAAAACTGTGGCCGAATTTCGGTCGCTGAATAAATCCGGCGAACTGATCCTTCAGCCTGAATATCAGCGTCAGGCCGTTTGGCCCGAGCGGGCCAAGGTGTCCTTGATGGAGACCATTCTTCTCGGATATCCAATCCCGGAGATCTATCTTGCTTACGAGACCTCGCCGGAAGGTGAGCAAAAAGCTTCCGTTGTTGACGGTCAGCAGCGCCTTACCTCTCTGCTTGGGTTTCTCAACAACAAATTTCCGCTGGACGGGCTAGAGGACGAAAAGTTGAGGGAGAAGTTCGAGGGATTGTATTTCACGGATCTCCCCGACGACGTGCGTCAAGAGTTCTTCCAGTACCGTTTTCCGATTCGGCGCCTGTCGAATCTGGCCGATGAATTTGTGCGCGCAGTTTTCGCCCGCGTCAACAGGGTTAATATGGTGCTAACTGAGCAAGAGCTCCGAAATGCTCTGTTGCCTGGCCCTTTTAATGACTTTTTGAAGGACTGTGTAGCCCACCCAATAAGTTCGGTGTCCGGAGTTTTCAGTGGTGAACGACGCAAGCGAGGTGGTGACCTGGAGTTCTATGCCGAGGTATTCGGCACCTGCATCTTCGGGCTCTCCAACAAAAAGACCGAACTCGACGAGCGATATGACAAAATATCCGCAGACTTCGAAGACTATCAGGATCGATCAATAGAGTTCCTCGCGCTACTGACGTTCCTGAAGGCTACTATTAAGTGGGCAGGTCGAACCAGATGGTCGAACATCGTCGACATGTTCACGCTACTGCACGTTTCTTGGGGCCTGCGAGATAAGCTCGGCAATGTCGACCCGGTTCAGGTAGAGCAAATCCGAGATATTTTGGACCTGTTCCAGCGCGCGGTCTCGGCCAAGAAGCGAAACGGCGAGAACGGTGAGAGCGCCAACCTCAATGCATCTCTCTCGGCAATTCTGGAAATGGCGCCAGGGGAAGTCGACAAGGCCATCGAAGGTTATATGTCGGGTATCCGGAACTCGTCCGACTTGGGGTCGCGCCGAATTCGCTCTCAGCAGCTAGGATCTCTACTTTCGAGGAAGCTCGAGAGCTGAACGAGCCATCGCGTCTTGGAAGCCTCTGAGGTGCCGCTTCGCCTTCGCCAACATCCGCCGGACTGGGCTGGTGCTCCAGAAGCTTGCCGGCACCGCCGGCGGTGCGCTCAGCCTGTCCCGTTCGGCGCCTGGCACAGCGCGCAGCGTCCACTGCCATCGACGCGGACCGGTCTCCGCCACACCGGAGGCAGTCCGCGTGTGTTTTCCGGCTCCTCGTCATACGCAAGCGGACGGTCAACGGTTCGGCGAGATCTGCTTCACCATGACGTCATACGTAGGTGCGTGCTCCCAACCAGGACGGAGCGCGGTGATCTTTTGCCAGCCCCAGCTTCGATACGCGGCCTGGGCGGAGGCGTTGTCCGGCTCAGCCAGGAGCGTGGCCCGTTCCTCCGTGCGCCCAGCGAGTAGCTCGTCGTGCAGCGACTTGGCGATTCCTCTACGGCGCCAGTCAGGGGCCACCATCAGCTCGCTGATGGCGAACGTCCGCTTGCCGTCCTCGTTGGTGAATCCGGCCGGGATGGGCTCGTGGATGCCGCCCCACCACCTGGTCTCGGCGGGCAGCGGGAAGCCGTAGATGTATCCCACCAGCTCGCCATCGATTGGGGCGGTGACGACGTCCCAACCGTCGCGCTGCATGTGGCCGGCTAGCTGGCGGCGGTAGCGGTCCTCGTTGTGGAACTCGCCGCCGTCCGCGTACACCGTCAGGTAAAGCTCGACGAGCCGCTCGATGAGCCCGGCGGCCTGCTCGGCGGTGTGGTGCCGCAGCTCCAAGCCCTCCATCATGCTTGCACCGCCTGGTCGTACGCCTCAACGAACTTCCGCGTTGCGGCGGTCGACCGCTGCGGTTGCCCCAGGTTGGACCGGAGCTGCGCGAGGTGGAGGCTCACCCGCCCCGAACTCACCTGACCAAGTTCAGGCAGCAGGTTCATTGCCGTCCAAGCAGCCTCATCGATGTTGTCTTGCCGGCAGGCGGCGTCGGCGAGCTTGACCGAGTAGTAGATGTGGTTGCGCCGGAGGACGGGGGACGGGTTCTCCGTGATGGTTCGGAAGGCGCCGGCGGCCCGTTCGGGCCTGCCCAGGGCGAGGTAGGCGAGGCCCTCGATGCCCTTGATCTCCTGCGCTGTGACGAAGTGAAGGAACGGCATGTCGTCCTCACTGGTACCGCGGTCGAACTCGCGCTTGGCCTTGCTCAGCGCCCGTTGGGAGCCGCTCATGTCCTGCAGGGTGGCGTACGTGCTGGCAGCCCGCAGGTGTAGCAGGGTGGCCAGCCGTGGGGTGCCCCACCCAGCGGAGGAACGCAGTGCCGCTTCGGCGGCATGCAACGCCTCGCCCGGACGGTCCTGGCAGGTCAGCAACGCGAGGTAAGCGAAGGCGCGTACCTCCATCCGCGGATCGTCGGCGAAGCGGGCTCTGGTGATCGCCTCATTGAGGTAGGCCCTGGCCTCCGGGCGGCGATTCGCGTCGATCGTGAGCCAGGCCGTCTCTATGGCCAGGTCGGCCAGGGTGGCCTGGAGGGCTTCGCCGACGTCCCGGCTGTAGGTGGCCTTGGCCGCCCACTCCGAGAGCTGGGCGTGCATCCGGATAGCGAGGCCGCAGAGCTGGTTGGCGCCGACCGCCGCATCAGCGCGGCGGAACTCGTCCACCAGCGAGCCGACGGCGTGAACCTGCTCCATGCTGATGCTTCTGGCCGTGTTCTGGGGTGCGGCGAGCAGATCGAGGGAACCGGTCGCGGCGATGCCCGCGAGTGCGGCGAGGGCATGGAACTGTCGGCGGTCCGTAGTGCCACCTCCTCGGCTCGATGCCGCGAGGTTGGCATCAGTCCGCGCCGGCGTCTCTGTCGGTCCGGCTTCTTTCACGGGTACGGGGTTGTGCTCCACAACTTTGGTCAACCGGGCGGGGAGGCTGAACCACAGGAAGCGGGGCGGGATCCGAAGCAACTGGGACCAGTGCGTCAAGCGATCCAGGTGCACCAGCGGCGGCCCGTTCTCCACCCGGCTGAGCTGCGCCTGCGTGATCCCCAACCACCCCGCCACCACGGTCTGCGGCAGCGGGGCCCGCCCGTGGTACGGATGGCACCGGTACGCGCGGATGGCCCGCCCAAGATGCCGCTCCGCCAGCGCCCGCCGCACCGGCTCGTGCTCCCAGAAGTTCGCCGGCACCACCGGTGGCGCGCTCAGCCTGTCGCGCTCGGCGGCCTGGCACGGCGCGCAGCGCCCGCTGTCGTTGTCGCGGGCCAGTCGTCCGCCGCATCGGGGGCAGTTCGCGTGTGTCACCGGCAACCTCGCCGCTCGCGGGTGGCTGTGTCGATTGCGCTCCGTAGAGCTTATCCATTCAATCTGTTCCGAGCACTCCCGGTATGCGTGGGACGCATATCGACGATCCCCGCGCCGTCATGTCGGGTCCACGTGGCCGTCCCTGCCGGCAAAGGCTGGCGCCGCCGGTAGGGTCGGTCGTCATGCGGATGGTCTACACCTCGGCACCCCCCGACGTCTTCTACCCGGCGCGGGAGCGGCTGGTGCGCAAGCTCGACCGGTGGGCCCGCAAGCACCGCCGGCCGGTCGACCTGTTCGTCATCGAGGCGTTGCTGGAGCACCGCTGGTCGGCGGGTGACGGGCTCCTCGGACGGTGGCAGCCCGAGGACCTGGAGGAGACACTGCTCGACTGGTTTCCCCGCAAGGTGACGTTGTCACCTGACGAGTGGGCCGAGGTCGTGCCGACAGTGGCTGCGTTCGTCGACTTCCTCTTCGAGCAGGACTTCGCCGATCGGCGCTGCGCCGACCGGCACCTGCTGCACGGCCTCCTGGACAAGGTCGCCACCCCGTTCGAGGAGGCGATGGCGGACCAGAGCCGGTACGGGCTCGCGAAGTTCTGGACCATGCGGATGCTCGCTGAGGGCGTCGACCCCAGCGACCAGGTTGCCGCCGAACGGTTCATCGCGGACCTGGATGCGGGCCGCATCGCCGTCGATCAGGCGTTGCTACACCGTGTGATGGCCAACCATCTGCAAGCCGAGGACTCCGACCAGCACCCACCGCTACCGCTGGTGGCCGTGCCCGACGACGACACGCTTCGCGAGCTGGCCGCCGGGACGCCGGTCGTACGCCGGTTGGGGGAACTGGTGCGGTGGCTCGGGGACGGGCGGACGCTAACCACGACGGGCAGGCTGCGGCTGGCCGACGCGCGGGAACTGGTCGCGCTGCTGGACACCGGCGACGTCGTCGACCCCGTGATCGGCGACCGGGTGTTCAAGACCCGCAGCAGCGACGACCTGTACGGGCTCACGGTGCTCGTCGCCTGGGCTCGGGCGGCCCGCGTCGTGCGGGTGGTGAAGGGCCGGTTGGTGCCGGTCAAGAGCGCGGCGAAGACGCTGGCCGACCCGCTCGCGCTGGCCCGACGGGCCTTTGACGGGCTGTTCGAGCTCGGCGAGGCGGTCTGCGGCAGCGGGTGGGCCGAGTCGGTCCTGCGGTGGCGGTTCGACGATGCCGTTTTCGCCATGACGATGGCGCTTTTCGTCGCGCCGGAGCCGAGCCCGATCGACGAATTGCGGCAGCTCGCCTACCAGGTGGCCTGCGACGGGCTGGGGTTCGAGCCCGGCACCGAGGAGCAGGAGCGGGGCTGGCATCAGCTCGCCGACAACGACACCGACCGCCTGCTCGACCAGCTCGCCAGGCTCGGCGCGGTCGAGACGGATGGCGGCGTCGTCGGGTTGACCGCCCTGGGCGTCGGTCTGCTCGCCGGGCACCTGCGCGAACAGGACGTGGCCGTGCCGACCATCGACCAGTTGCTGGAGGAGACCGCGGAGGTCGTCGTGGCCACCGCCACCGGCAGCCCGGCGGAAACCGCCGCCGCCCTTCTGCGCGACTGGTGCGCGCGCAACTCCGCCACTGCCTCTACGGAGCTGCGCGCGCTGGCCAAGCGCACCGACGACCCTGAACACCGTCGGCTCGCCCTGACGTACGCCTGAGCGAGTGGTGGGTAGCTGGAGGGCTTTGGCTGGCCATGCCGCTGTGCTGTCGACCGATGGACCTGGCTCTGCCCCTGCGGTCAGGGTTGCGTCGAGGCAGTCGCCTGTCAGGCGTACACGCTTCGCACGGCTTCAACGAACGATTGCCCACGCGTCGAGGCTGCCCCATCCTTCGTCGGGAACAACTCCATCCGCAGGTCGCTTGTCAGCTCTAGTTGAACGCCGGCGCCGTCGGCGTCCTTGTTGACGAAGTTCGCGGTCGACGTGCCGGCGATGTCTGCGGGCGCGGGCTGGACGACGCTGAAGCCGGCGGCCCGAAGGGCTGTCGCCAGCTCCACGCCAGTGGCGGTGTCCCGTCCGCCGATGTAGACGACCTTGCCCGGCTTGGCCGTGCCGTGCACCGACAGTGCGTGGGTGCGCTGGCCGATCAGGATCAGGCACTCCTCGACGTCCCAGTTCTCACTCGTGACGTGCAGCCGTGGGAAGTTCTGGCCGGCCGGCAGCAGACCCTTGAACTGGCACTGGGTGTGGTCGGTGCCCGCGATCGCGTTCGCAATCTCGCTGGTGCGTGACTCGATCAAGCCACCGTGTGGGGCGACGACGACCAGCGGTGAGTTGGTGATCTTCCAGGTGATTTCGTAGGCGACGCCTGCCTCTTCGACCTTGCGCAGCGCGGACATCGACGGATACTCGCCCACACTGCCCACCGCGGCGGCTGCCTGCTGCGTCGGCGCGTCGTCCACCCGGGCGATGCCGTACCCGGTCATCAGCACGAGCGGAACGGCGAGAGCACTGAGCATCCATCGCACGTGTCTGTTCAAGGGATTCTCCTTGTGGTCGCGTTGATCTTGCCGCGTCGACTCTATCCACGGACGTCACTCTGCGAGGGCCCGGTGCATGCAGTGCGTGTTCGTGCCGTCCTCGGCGTCACGCAGCCGCCACCGAGGCGGACGAGTGACGAACCGCATGCACAGCGTGTATCGCCGTCACGATCATCGCGGCATACCGGGAGCCCTGGTCGGAGGTGAGGGTGGATGCATGGCCCGGGGCGGGTGCTGGCTCCGGAACTGCGTCGATCCCCGAACGACACAGCTCCGCTCCCGCCCACCTCGGCGCCATTCCAACCGTTAGCAGGGGCCCTTCCTCTACCGAATCCGTCAACAAGGGCACCTTCCTTACACCCCCGAGGAGTTGAGCGTGAGCGTGCAGGAGGTGGTCGGGCAGTGGCTGCGGCTCGTGGTGGCGGACGCGGAGCTGTCGCCGTACCTCATCGGGGTCGACCTGGAGCGGCTCGGCGCGCACCTGGCGGCGGGCCTCGCCGCGGCCGTCGACGGCCAGCCGGCGACCGACCCGTGGCGCGGGTTCGGCCTGTCGGAGGAGCAGCATCGGCGCGTCGTCGACTACCTGGCGGGGGTGCTCTGGGCGCTCGACGAGCCCGACGACCGGATCGCCCGCGCCCGGCGGGCCTTCGCCGGCGAGGTGGGCGCGTGAGCATCGTGGCCGCCTGGGAGACAGCCGTCGAGCGGGGCGCCGACGACTTCTGGTGCACGCTGGAGGACCGCCGCCCCGGCCTGCTGCCCGAGCGGGACGCGCCGCTGCTCTTCGCCGCGCTCGGTCGCCTCACGGTCGGCGGAGACGACCCGGCCGGGCGGGCGGCGCTGCTGGCGGTGCTCGGCCGCGCGTACCGCCAGCATGGCCTGCTGCCGCACGCCGCCACCACCGGCGACGCGCTGCTCGCCGCCGTCGCCCGGCGCGTCCGGCCGTTGTGGACGCCGTCGCTCGCCGAGGCATGGGAGCACGCCGGCCGTCGCGCCGACGAGGCCGTGCGGCGAGCCGCCGCCCGCGCCGACGATGGGCCGGCCTGGTGCCCCGCCGAGGTGATCGGCCACGACCGGCCGTGCGACACGATCGCGATCCTGACCGTACGCCCCTGGCAGCGCCTGCCCTTCCGGCCCGGCCAGGCGGTCCCCGTCTGCACGCCGCGCCGGCCCGGCCGCTGGCGCTGGCTCTCCCCGGCCAACGCCCCGCGCGCCGACGGCACCGTCGAGCTGCATGTCCGCGCCGTCGCCGCCGGGGCCGTCGCCCACAGCCTCGTTCACGACGTACGCCCCGGCGAGCTGCTCCACCTCGGCCCGCCGCGCGACGCCGGCCTGCGCCTGGACCCGTCCGCGCGGCGGGACCTGCTGCTCGTGGCCGGGGGCACCGGGCTGGCGCCGCTGCGCGCCCTGGTCGAGCAGGTCGCCGCCGCGCCCGACGGCCGGCGGGTGACCCTGGTCGTCGGCGCGCGCACCTTCGCGGGCCTGTACGACGCGACCGCCCTCGACAAGCTCCAGCAGGCCCACGACTGGCTGACCGTCGTGCCCGCCTTCAGCCACGACCCCGGCGCCGAGCCCGCCGAGCGGGGCGACGCCCTCACGATCGCCCTCGACCACCGTCGCCCCGAGGACGACGTGTACGTCTGCGGCCCGCCCCCGATGCTCGCCGGCGCGCGGCTGCGGCTGCTCGCCGCCGGGGTGCCCGCCGACTGCATCCACCTGCCGGCGGAGCCGAGGCCCTGACGGCCGAGCTCCTGCGCGACCCTCCGAAGCCGCCGCGTCGGAGTCGCGACGACCACCGGGGGAGCGAGTCGGCTGTCGATGGATCCGAGCGATCCTGATTGGACGATGGCGATGCCGCCGGATCGGCCGGAAGGTTGGTGATCACTAGGATCGGCGCCGTGATGATCAAACGACGGCTTCCAGCGGTCCTCTTCGGACTGTTGGTGGCCTTCCCGACACTGGGCGTGCCTCCCGCCTACGCCGACGAGCACGAGACCGAACCCGTCGAGCCGCCCAAAGTGGAGCTGGTCCTCGACGTCAGCGGCTCGATGCGCGCCAAGGACATCGGCGGGCGTTCCCGTATCGCCGTGGCCCAGGAGGCGTTCAACGACGTCGTGGACGCGCTGCCCGAGACGACGGATCTCGGCATCCGCGTCCTCGGCGCCACCTACGGCGGGGAGAACAAGAAGGTCGGCTGCCAGGACACCCAGCAGCTCGTACCGGTCGGCCCCGTCGACCGGGTGAAGGCCAAGAACGCCATCGCCACCCTGCGCCCGACCGGCTTCACCCCCGTCGGCTTGGCCCTGCGCGAGGCGGCGAAAGACCTCGGCACCGGCGAGACCACGCGACGCATCGTGCTCATCACCGACGGCGAGGACACCTGCGCGCCGCCGGACCCCTGCGAGGTGGCCCGCGAGCTGGCCGCCCAGGGCACCAAACTGGTGGTCGACACGCTCGGCCTCATCCCCGACGAGAAGGTACGCAAGCAGCTCGTCTGCATCGCCTCGGCGACCGGCGGCACCTACACCTCGGCGCAGAGCAAGGAAGACCTGACCCGGCGGATCAAGCAGATCGTGGAACGGGCCAAGGACACGCACACGAAGACGCCGGCGAAGGTGGCCGGCACCGACGTCTGCGCCAAGGCGCCCGTGCTCACCCCCGGTGTCTACACCGACCGGGAGCGCTTCGAGGAGCACCGGTGGTACCGGATCCCGGTCCAGCCGGGGCAGGAGCTGCGGGCCTCGGTGAGCATCGGCCTGGACCGGCCGTTGAACCGGGACTACGGCGTACTGCTGCGGGCCACCGCCACTGACGGGCGGGAACTGGTCCGGGGCAACGACGCCGGCAGCGGTCGTACCGACGTGCTGTCGACCGGCGTGCGCTGGTCGGCGGCGGACGACGAGGACGAGGCAAAGTCGGAGGACGACGACAAGGGTGGCGTCTTCACGGAGTCGACGGAGAAGGCTCCCGAGCCCACTGTCGTCTGCCTGGTGGTCAGCAACTCCTTCTCCGCGAAGGCGGGCGCCGGTCAGGCTCCGGGCATGCCGCTCGAACTGACCATCGACCTGGTCGACGCGTCGCCCGCCCCGAACAGTCCGGGCCTCGGCCGGGGCTGGGTGCTGCTGGGCGTACTGCTCCTCGCGGGCCTGCTCAGTGGGTTGATCGTTGGTTGGCTGACCCGTTGGTGGGTAGCGGTCTGGAGGACCCGATGACGATGCGGAAGGCTCCGGCCCTGACCTCGGCCCGCCGGGCGGCGGCGCTGCTCGCCGCCACCGGCATCGCCGTCGCGCTGCCGGCCGCCGCCAGCGCGGACACGCCCACCCCGTCGCCGGGGGCCGCCACCATCAACAAGGCCGGCACCTCGTTCCTCACCGCCGCCGGGATCAGCCCCGGCCAGCCCGTACGGGTCGGCGCCTCCGTGGGCGACTACCTGTACTGGTCGTTCACGGCTGCGGCGGGGGACACCCATCACGTGGCGGCCACCGTGTCGCTGCCCGCCGCGGCGAGCCGGAAGGGCGACTCCACCTGGACGGTCGAGGTCTTCGACGGGCTGCGCCGCCGGCAGGCGTGTGTGGCGGGGGCGCAGACTCCGGTGGCGTCGAAGAGTGCCGCCACCGTCGAACTCGACTGCGAGCTGCGCCAGGTGCGCTCGTGGGCCGAGCCGTGGTCGGGTGACCCGTTGCCGGGCACCTACTACGTCCGGCTGTCCGGCATCGAGTTGCCGGAGCAGGAACTGGGCCTGCCGGTCGAGGTGAGCCTGCTGGTCGGGGTGGAGTCCGACGGCGACACCAAGCCGGAGGGCGGCGACCTGAAGGAGCCCCTGGTCCCGGCGGTGAACCCGGGCAAGGTGCTCGCCGGCGATCCGACCGCCAGCACTCCGGCCCCGGGGGCGGCCGGCGACGAGGAGGACGGCTGGTTCGACTGGGTGCGGTGGCCGAGCCTGTCGTCCCGCTGGTACTGGACCATCGGCGGCGGCATCCTGGCCGCCGTCGCGGGCGTGGTCGGCTTCGCCCTGACCCGCCCCCGCCAGCGCGTCGGCTGACCGTACGCGCGGTCACAACACAAGGGCACGAACGAGACCGATGACGACGGCAGGGCGGGCTTGACCGAACGGGCCATGCCCGCCCTGCCGTCAGCACGGACGCGTACGCCGACCCTCGCCTCCCGCGCTCAGCAGTGCCGGACCACGCGTCGGCGCCGGCACCGGTAGCCTCCCCCGGATGCCGGACTCCACTCTCGACGGTCTGCTCGATCCCTTCACCGAACCGAAGCCGTTCACACCCGACACCGCGGCCCTTGCGCCCCTCGCGCCGGGGACACACGTCGTGCTCCTCGACGGCGACATCGTCTACGTGGGCGAGACGGGGCGGACCCTGCGGGAACGACTCCGCGCCCACCTGCGGGGCAACCGGGGCTCGTCGGTGCTGCACAAGCAGGTCGGCGAGCTGCTCGACCGGGAACTCGGCCGGCAGGCGACCGCCGCCGAGATCGCCGCGTGGCTCGGCCGGTGCGAGATCAGGTGGCGGGAGACGGGTGACCCGAAGGCGCTCAAGGAGGCCCTGCTCACCGTGGTGATTCCACGGTTCAATCGGCTGCTGCCCGGGCAGCGGGTCACGTCCACGGATCCCGTGAGCCGCTTCGAGCGGCTGGCCGACGGCCCGTACCTCGACTCGGTGGTGGCGGCCAACCGGGCCTACCTCGACGCGGTGGTGCCGGACGCGGCGGCCACCGAGCGGGACCACTGGGCGCTTTCCTGCCTGCCCGGCACCCGGACGGATCCGCCACGGCTGTCGGCGGTCTCCATGAAGACGATGGAGACGTTCGTGCTGCACGAGCCGACCGAGCCGGGTGCCGGTGCCCCGGCCGAGGGCTTCCTGGTCGTACGCAAGTCGGTGCTCGACGGGCACTGGACGCCGGCAGGCTTCCGGGCGGCCCATCCTGCCATCACCAGATGGCCGTCGGACTACGTCGACGCCGGGCCGGACCAGGAGGTCCTCGCCGGCGACGTCGAGGACCTGATCGCGGCGCTCGCGGACGAGCGCGTCGTCCTGGCCGCCCGTGCCCTCACCGAACCGCTGCTTCAGTCGCGGACCCTGCACGCGCGGGGCCACAACCAGCCGTTCGCCGACGCGGTGCTCGGCCGGCACGAGCAGACCGACTGGATCTGCCCGGTGGACGCGGGCGACAGCTCGTCGGGAAAGGACGTCTGGGAGTACTTCCGCAGCGACGCGGTGGTCGACTGGCAGCTCTCCGCCGGCTATCACCAGATCGCCGCCGGAGACCGGATCTGGGCCTACGCCACCGAGCCACCCGCACGCCTCGTCGCGGCGGGAGTCGCCTGGGACGACCCTCGTCAGCGGGCGACAGAGGACGGGCTGGAGTGGCGGGTCGCGGTCCGGTGGGACGCCGAGTTGACCCGGCGCCTCCTCGACAGCGAGGAGGACGTGCCCGTACTGCCGGCGGGTTCGGTGCGTGGCGTGCGGGAGATGAGCGCGACCGAGCTCGACCGCGTCGTCGACGCGCTGGAAGCGAGCGGGGTGCCGGAGCCCGAGGCCCTGCCGGAGGGGCGTCGCCGCCGGCTCGCGGAGGTCACCGCCCGCCAGGGGCAGGCCGACTTCCGGCGCAGGCTCATCGAGGCGTACGGGCGGCGCTGCGCGATCACCGGCTGCGACACCGAGGCTGCGCTCCAGGCCGCCCACATCTCGCCGTACGACGGGCCCGCCACGAACAGGGTCACCAACGGTCTGCTGCTCCGGGCCGACGTGCACAACCTCTTCGACCGTGGCCTGATCTGGGTCGACGAGCAGCTCCGCGTCCGGGTCAAGGCGGAGGCCGCGCACTACGCCGAATGGCACGGCCAGGAACTGCGTCCCCCGGCCCGTACGGCGGACCGCCCGGATCCCGCCGCGCTGCGTGCCCACCGGCGGGAGGTGGCCGGCATGCCGTGACACGTTCCGTCGACTCCGGGGCGGCCGGGTCGACGGATCAGGCTCCCGGCGGCTGGTACGCCACCTGCATTCCGAGCGCCTCGTCCACGTCTTCGGGGGTCAGCAGCGGGCTGACCCGGGTGTCCAGGCCGCCGGCCGCCCGGATGGTGACGGCCAGGGCGACGGCGGTCCGGTGGTCCGGAAGATCGCAGACGATGTAGGTGTCGTACTGGCCGAACCCGAAGTACAGCGACTCCATCCGGCCACCGGAGTTCTCGATCAACGCCCGGATCACCTCGGCACGTGTCGTGCCGCCGTCCTTCATCAACCCGTTGATCCCCTCGACCGTGTAGGTCGACGTGAGTAGGAACTTCGCCATCCGGGCGTCACCTCCGTATCCCGGCCGCGGGTACCCGACGCGACGGCGACTAGTCCTGCCCGCCCCGCCATTGACGA
This sequence comes from Micromonospora sp. AMSO12t, assembly GCF_008806585.1. Classification (NCBI taxonomy): domain Bacteria; kingdom Bacillati; phylum Actinomycetota; class Actinomycetes; order Micromonosporales; family Micromonosporaceae; genus Micromonospora; species Micromonospora sp. AMSO12t. The sequence continues at coordinate 19,863 of NZ_WAAS01000055.1, read as the reverse complement.
GGGCGTGAGGCAACCAGGGGGGTACGACGCCTCGAGCGCACGCAACCCGGGTGGTAGGCGCATCGCCAACTCCGGCATGACGACCCGTGACCACGCCGGTACATACGCTGCCGGCTGTACTCGTCATGCGAGCGAAGGGATCCTCGATGAACGTCCGTCACCTGCTTGCCGCCACCAGCGCCTACACCATGAGCGCCGGGCGCCTCGGGGCCATCGTCGCTGCCCTGCTGGGGCTGGCCGGCGTGATCATCGGCGGGCTGGCTCTGGCCCGCCCCGCCGGTCGGTTCGGCACCGGCTCCGGCCGGCTCGGGGCCACCGTGGCCCTGGCCGCAGGGCTGATCGGCGTCGCCCTCGGCGGGCTGGTCGTGGCCACCTCCGACAGCGGTATCGGCACCGGAAACGGGCGGGGCGGGGCCTACGTGGCCCTGGTGCTGGGGCTGGTCGCCGTGGTCCTCGGTGGGCTGGCCCTGATGCGTTCCCGGCGCACCGCCTGATCGTGGACCGGCCAGGGGTGCCGGGTCGGTGCGGCGCCGCGGAGGTCGCCGTCAGGAGCGGGCGAGCCAGCCGGGAACGGTCAGGCCGGACTCGTACGCGAGGATCACCAACTGGGCCCGGTCCCGGACCCGGGTCTTGGTCATGATCCGGCTGACGTGCGTCTTCGCGGTGGCCGGGCTCAGCACCAGCCGCGCCGCGATCTCGTCGTTGGACAGGCCGGCGGCGACCAGCACCAGCACCTCACGCTCCCGCTCCGTCAGCGCGCTCAGCCGCGGCCCCGGATCCGGGTGCGTGGCCCGGGCGGCGAACTCGGAGATCAGCCGGCGGGTGATCGACGGCGCGATGAGCGCGTCACCACGCGCCACCACCCGCACCCCGTGGATGAGCTCCGCGGGCTCGGTGTCCTTGACCAGGAAACCGCTCGCGCCGGCCCGCAGCGCGCCGTAGACGTACTCGTCCAGGTCGAACGTGGTCAGGATGATCACGCGGACGTCAGAGCTCGTGGCGATCTCCCGGGTGGCGGCCAGGCCGTCCAGGCCGGGCATCCGGATGTCCATGAGGACGACGTCCGGCCGCAGCTGCCGGGCGAGCCGTACCGCCTCGGCACCGTCGGCGGCCTCGCCGACCACCTCGATGCCGTCCTCACCGCCCAGGATGGACCCGAACCCGGCGCGCACCAGGGTCTGGTCGTCGGCGAGCAGCACCCGGATCACGCCACGTCCCCCGGACCCGGTCGGGGCGCGGGCGGGCCCGCCGGCACCGGAACGGGCGGTATCGGCAGGCGGGCGCGTACCCGGAAGCCGCCGTCCACGCCCGGGCCCGTGGTCAGCGAGCCGCCCAGTGCCCGGGCCCGCTCGCCCATGCCCAGGATCCCGTTGCCGGGTTGGCCCGCCGTGCCGGCGCCGTCGTCCTCGACCTCCAGCAGCACGTCGTCGCGGTCCGGTCGGACGCGGATCACCACGGCGGTCGCACCGGCGTGCCGGGTCACGTTGGTGAGCGCCTCCTGGACGATCCGGTACGCCGCCAGGTCGACCTCCGGCGGCAGCGCGCGGGTCTCGGCCAGCTCGGTGCGGATCTCCAACCCGGACCGCCCGGCCGTCGTGACCAGCTCGTACAGGCGGTCGAGGCCGGGTGTGGGACCGCTCGGCGCCGCATCCTCCCGCCGCAGGATGCCGAGCGTCGTGCGCAACTCCCGCAGCGTCTCCTTGCTCGTCTGTTTGATCGCGGCGAGCGCCTGCGCGGACCGGTCGGGATCCGGGCGGTGCAGCGCGGCGCTGGCCTGCACGTTGATCAGTGAGAGATGGTGACCGAGCACGTCGTGCAGCTCACGGGCGATGCGCAGCCGCTCCTCGGTGGCCCGTCGCCGGGCCTCCTCCTCCTTGCCCTGCTCCGCGGCCAGCACCCGGGCCTGCGCCTCGGCGAGGTAGGCCCGGCGGTTGCGGGTCACGCCCACGATGACCGCGACGAGCCAACCGGCGTGCAGCAGCGTCGCCCCGTTCACACTCTCGGCCGTCCGGTTGTAGCTGTCCGCGACGGCGAAGGCGACCACCGAGGCGAGACCGAGCCCGACGGCGACCCCGAGATGCCCCTCGTCGACGACGGTGTAGAGCGCCACGACGAACACCAGCATGATCGGCCCGGGCCGGTGCAGCAGCGCGCCGTACACGCCGACGGCAGCCAGCGCCAGCACGCCCACCGCCACCGGATGGCGGCGGCGGAGGTAGAGCGCGCCGGAGGACGCCAGCACCGCCAACAGCGCTACCCGTTCGGCGCCGGTGTCGATGCCGGACGCCTGCACCACCAGGCCGACGACGGCCACGATGCCGACCACCGGCACCAGGGCCGCCTTCGCCGCCAGGCCGTGCCATCGCGACGTCCACATGCGTCGAAGCCTAGTGCCGGACGCCGTACGGCTCACTTGCGCCAGGCGGGGGCCATCCGCTCGGACATCTCGTGCCAGAACGTGCGCAGGTCCCTGCGGTTGACCGCCTGCCAGTCGGCCCGCGCGCCCGGCCGGAACCAGTGCCCGACGAGGTCGATCTGGTGGGCGCAGAAGACCTCCTCCATCTGGTACGGCAGCTCGTCGCCCTTCGGCGGCAGCGGGCACAGCCGGAACGGGCAGTCGTCGACGCAGGTGGAGCCGGGCTGGACGTCGTGGGCCTGGCGGCGGCTGAGGGTGACCCGCATGGCGGTGCGGTCGATGGTGAGGCACGGCGGCAGTTCGGGCCGGCTGGCCCGGGTGAGCCGGCGGGCCCGTTCGGTGCTGTCCCGGCCCCGGTCGGCGAGGTTGAGCAGCAGCATCACGTCGGCCAGCAGCCGTTGCGCCCGTGGTTCCAGGACGGCCCAGCCGTGCGAGGCGGGCAGCCAGGAGTCCTGGAGCCGGCGGATGCCGGGCTGTGGGCTGACCGTCCCCACCCGACCGACTATCTCCCGCTCGTCGATCCAGCAGCGTCGTTCGGGGTGCCGGTCGACGAGCGACTCGACGCACAGGTCCGCGACCTTGCGTACGAGCGGGTGGTCGGTGCCGCTGTGGCGGTGCGGGGCGCGGTCGCCGCCGCCGGCGATCGAGGTCCAGAAGTCGACCAGTCCGCGCGGGTCCGATCCGTGGCCCCGCTCGCGCAGCGTCTCGCCGGGATCGCGGGGCAGTGCCAGCAGGGTCAGCGCCTGGATGAGCACCAGGTGCGAGTACCAGAACCGGGAGTACCGCAGCGCCTTCTCGGCCTCCTCGATCAGCAGGCTGCGGTGCGCCGGGTAGACCCGGCAGTTCGCCGCGAGGCGGAACCCCTGGGCGAGCGTGAGCTCGTGGACGCGGGCCCCCTCGGTGGCGTTGGTGGCCAGCCGGTGCACCCAGCGTTGCAGGGCCCGGTGGGCCTCGTGCCGCCAGTTGGGATCGCCGGGTTCGTGCTCGTCGTCCGCGTAGAGGAACAGCGCCGGCGTCATCCAGGTCCGTATCTCGTCGAGGCGCTCCCGGCCCGGTGACTCGTCCGCTCGCGGCGGGTCGGAGAGCCGGCCGCGCAGCGCGCGGACAGCCGCGTTGCCGCCGGCGGCGATCTCCCGGGCCGCGGCCAGCCGGGGAAGATAGGAACCCTCGTCGGCCATCATCAGGAACAGTTGGTCGTACTGCGGGGCGGGTCGCCGCGACCGGAGCCCGGTGGGATCGGGGGGCCGCTCCGCGAGCTGCCGGGCGGCGTCGCCGTACCGGTGCACGAGGGCGATCTTGGCGTCTTCGAGCGGGCGGTCAGTGACGGACCCGTCGCCCTGGTAGTGACACCAGGCGCGGTGGATGGTGTCGGCCAGCCGTCGGTGCGAGGTGTGCCCGGTGGCGGCGTCCATCTCCAGCGCGGCCGCGAACATCTCCAGCGCCCGGGTGCGGTTCGGGGTGCGCGCCGCCTCGGTGCAGAGCCGCCGCACGAGGTCGATCGACGTCTTCCGGGTGGCGGTCGCGTCCCGGCTCTCCGCCGGCAGGCCCACCCTGCGCCGTACGGCGTCGCCGAGGCGGGGCAGGTTCCCGGGCCGGACGGTCCGCTGGCGTCGCCCGTCCAGTTGCGCGAACGCGCCCGCACTGCGGGTGTGCAGGGTGAGGGCGGCCAGCAGCTCCCGCCCCGGGCCGTGGTGGTGGGCGAAGGCGCGGTCGAGGAAGCCGGGGTCGCGCATGGCGGCGGTGAGGAAGCGCGCGCCGAGGTACGCCTGGATCACCCCGTGCTGGAAACGCACCCCCTCCTGCCGCTTCACCACGATGTTCAGCGCGTCCCCGGTGGTCTCGGCCAGCCCGACGTCCTGGGCGTTGCCGGCGTCGAGCTTGCGCAGCCGGTTGCGCAGCTCGGTCAGGATCCACCGCCGGCCGGCGTCGGTGGCGCCGTCGCCGCCGGTGAGTTCCGTCGTCCGCACCGACAGCCGGTTGTCGCGCAGTCCGATGCAGGCGAGGGCGGAGAGCACCTCGATCGCGTCGGACCGTTCGACCTGCGGCAGGCCGTAGTCCTCGTACAGGTCGCCGGCGACGGTGGCGGCGCACCACTCCTCCAGCAGGCACCAGCGCAGCGCCACCCGGCCCGGGCCCACCGGCTCGACGCGGTCCAGCCGGTCGACCTCGTGGAGCTGCCCGATGACCCGCAGGTAGAACGGCGAGTCCGCGACGTCGGCGGCCTTGACCAGTTCGGTGATGCGCTCCCACCGGTGGCCCGTCTCGGAGCGGCGGCTGCGGGCCTGCACGTATTCGAGGGCGGGGCCCTGGGCGAGCGGCTCCAGTTGCAGCAGCAGCGCGTCCAGCCCGCGCAGCGGGTCGTCGGGCCGCGAGGTGACCACCAGGGGAAGCCGCTCGCGGACGGCGGCCCGGACGGCGTCCCGCAGCACGCTGTCCCGGTCGGCGGGCTGGGCGGCGTCGGCGAGGCTCTCCTCCAGCCCGTCGGCGAGCACCACGAGGCGGTTCTCCAGCCAGAGCCTCCGCCAGATCCGGTCGGCCTCGCCCGAGGCGCGCAGCCGGGTGTCGATGGTGCGTCCGAACTGTTCGACGGCGAGCTCGCGGAAGTTCAGCTTCTCCGGGTCGGTGACCGACCGCAGGTCGACCCCGACCGGTACGACGTCGGCGGCCATCAGCATCTCCGCGAGGCGTGCCAGGGTGGCCGTCTTGCCGGTGCCGATGCCGCCCACCAGCAGCAGTGGGCGCCGGGTCGCCCGGTCGCGCAGTCGCTGGATCAGCAGCTCGCACAGCTCGTCGCGGCCGACGACGTCAGCCGGGTCGAGGCCCCGTTCGACGCTGGGCAGCACCATCCGGCTGTTGCGCCGCACGTTGCGCCGGTACCAGCGGCGGACCGGGACGTAGCGCCAGTAGTAGAAGAACGCGACGCCAAGCGCCGCGGCCATCAGGGGCTTGACGAAGCCCTGCACCTGCCCGCAGTAGTACGCCCTCGGCTGGTCTCCCTCGCACCACCGGGTCACCCGCAGGAAGTGCGGCTCGGTGCCGAGGACCGTCAGGACCAGGGAGAGCAGGGTCCAGCCCAGCAACGTCCAGGCGACGGCGACGATGCTCCACCGCAGCCAGCGGCGGTAGCGCCACCTGACCCGGTTGCTGGCCCGCTCGTCGGTCCGCCGGCGGCTGTCCCGCTCCGTACGGCGTTCGCGTCGGGTGCGCCACCGGCGCCGGCGCTGGCGTAGCCACAGTTGGGCCGCCCAGACCGGACCACGTTTCGGCCCGCGCACGGACACCCCCATGGTCGACATGGCCGGTTACCGGACGGAGGCGTCCCCGCCCTCACGTTCACGCTAGAGGGGTTCGCGCTGGTAGGGGCCCGGTTTCGGCGTTCCGTCGCGGCCCGCCTCGCCCGCCCCGCACCTCCAGCTCCGACACCCCGGCAGTCGAGGGGCTGGCCGTCCCGCGTGGCCTGGCCGGGGCACGGCGTCACCGCTCGACGGTGGGGCAGGCGTAGTGTCCCGGTGATCGGTGGGAGGGGGAATCGATGCGCTCCGGGCTGGAGGTGCCGCCGGCGGTCGAGGCGGAGCGGGTCATCGCCGCCGTGCTGGCCGACCTGCGCTCCGGCGACCATCGCGGCGTGGTGGTCGACTCGCCGCCGGGGGCCGGCAAGTCGACCCTGGTGGTGCGCGCCGCCGTCGAGCTGGCCGCCGCCGGCGAACCGCTGATCATCATCGCGCAGACCAACGAGCAGGTCGACGACCTCATCGACCGCCTGGCGCGCAAGGCGCCCGAGCTGCGCATCGGGCGGCTCTCCGCCGCCGACTACCGGCCGTCCGAGCGGGTCAGGGGCCACGAGACGGTCCGGGTCGCCGCGAAGGTCGCCGACCTCGGCGGTCCGGCCGTCATCATCGGTACGGCCGCCAAGTGGGCCACGGTCGCCGAGGGCTCCTGGCCGTGGGCGATCGTCGACGAGGCGTACCAGATGCGTTCGGACGCCCTGCTGCGCGTGGCCGGGCGGTTCGAGCGGGCGCTGTTCGTCGGCGATCCCGGTCAGCTCGACCCGTTCTCGACGGTGGAGACGGGCCGGTGGACGGGCCTGACCTGGGATCCGATGCAGTCGGCGGTGGCCGTGCTGCTGCGGCACAACCCGGAGCTGCCGGTGCACCGGCTGCCGGTGTCGTGGCGGCTGCCCGCCTCGGCGGCCCCGGTGGTGGCGGCGGCGTTCTACCCGTTCACCGGGTTCCGCGCCGGCACCGGCCCGGCCGACCGGGCGTTGCGCCTCGGCGAGCCCGGGGCGGGCGACGCCCTGGACCGGACGGTGGACCTGGCGGCGGCCACCGGCTGGGCGCTGCACGAGCTGCCGGCGCGGCAGACCCTGCGTACCGATGCGGAGGCCGCCTCGGCCTGCGCGGCCCTGGCGCTGCGGGTGCTTGAGCGGGGAGCGGTCGCCGTCTCCGAGCACGCGCCGGCGGGCGCGCCGGTCACCGCCGACCGGATCGCCGTCGGGGCTGCCCACCGCGACCAGGCCGCCGCCATCCGCGCGCACCTGGGGCCGGCGGGGGCCGGCATCACCGTCGACACCGCCAACCGGCTCCAGGGCCGGGAGTACGACGTGACGATCGTGCTGCACCCGCTGTCGGGGCGGCGCGACGCCACCGCGTTCCACCTGGAGTCGGGGCGGCTCTGCGTGTTGACGTCGCGGCACCGCCAGGCGTGCATCGTGGTGGCGCGCGCCGGGATCGGGGAGCTGCTGGACGCCCACCCGTCGACGGAGACCGTGCACCTCGACGTGCCGGTCAAGTTCCCGGACGGCTGGGAGGCGAACCAGACGATCCTCGCCCTGCTAGCCGGCACGACGGTGGCCGGCTGACCCGGCCCCCGCCGCCGGCCGGTTCCGCCCGCCGAACGGAACCGTCCGCCCCCTCTCGCCGGATGGTGATGGCTGCCCTAACATCCATCAACATCAAATCCGGCTCCGGAGGGAACTTCCCCTATGACGGGTCTACTCGCCCGCGTCCTCACCTCGGCCCGCCTGGCACTCGCCGGCGTCGGCGCCGTGCTGCTCGCCATGGTGGGCGCCATCGCTGTCGTGGCCGCACCGGCCCAGGCCGCGGGCCCACGGCCGAACTTCCAGATGCCGTTCCCCTGCGGCGAGACCTGGCGGATGGCCACCTACTACGGGCATGACGACTACGACATCGACATGACCTTCACCGGCGGGGCCAGCAACGGCCGGCCGATCCTCGCCTCGTACGCCGGCACCGTCACGTTCGCCGGCTGGACCAGCGGCGGCGGCTGGTACGTGGTGATCGACCACGGCGGCGGCTGGCGGACCAGCTACGCGCACATGATCGAGTCGCCGCCGGTGCGCGCCGGGCAGTGGGTGTCGACCGGCCAGCAGATCGGCCGGGTCGGCAGCACCGGGAACTCGACCGGCCCGCACCTGCACTACGAGCAGACGCGCGACGGCGTCAAGTCCGAGGCGTACTTCAACGGCGTGCCCTCCGGCATCACCTCCGACGGCAGCCCGAACACCGGGCCGCTCTACGTCTCCGGCCCCGTCTCGTCGGCCCGGAACATGACCAGCCGGAACTGCGGGCAGGTCAGCTCCAACCGCCAGGTGTACGAGTCCGGCAGCCACAGCGGCTGGCAGATGCTGCCGGTCAACAGCATCACCGGCTCGACCACCGCGTCGATGGTCATGGGCACGAACAAGCTGCTCTACACGGTCAACGACGGCCGGGTGTACGAGGCGGCCAGCGACACGGGCTGGCGAAACCTGTGGACCGGCATCTCGGGCGTCAGCAACAACGCGCTCGCCGTGATCCACGTCGACGGCGTCAAGTACATCTACACCGTGATCGGGGGCATGGTCCACGAGGCGGCGAGCAACAACGGCTGGCGCAACCTGAACACCGGCATCTCGGGGGTCAGCTCGAACGCGTTGGCCGCGATCAGTCACAACGGCGTGAAGATCGTCTACACGGTGGCCGGGGGCATGGTCCACGAGGCGTCCAGCGACATGGGGTGGCGCAACCTGAACTCCGGCATTTCCGGGGTCAGCCCGAACGCGTTGGCCGCGATCAGTCACAACGGTGTGAAGATCGTCTACACGGTGGCTGGCGGTACGGTCCACGAGGCGGCCAGCAACAGCGGGTGGCGCAACCTGAACTCCGGCATCTCCGGGGTCAGCCCCGACGCGCTGGCGGCGATGGACGTCAACGGCGTCAAGCACGTCTACACCGTGGCCGGGGGCATGATCCACGAGGCGGCGAGCAACACCGGCTGGCGCAACCTCAACTCCGGCGTCCGCGGCACCACCGTCTCGGCGACGAGCCTCAACGGGGTGAAGATCCTCTACACCGCCTGACGGCGACCGGACCGTGTCGGGGGCACCGCCCGCCGACCGCCCGCCCGCCGGTGATCAGAGAAGCCGGCGGGCGTGGCGGCCCGGGCGAGGGCGATCAGTCGATTACCCGACGTAGTCAGCTTGGGGATAATGCCTGGTCACGTGACTACATAGCGTGAGCGCGTCAATCGCAGCGCCTCGTCACGGTCGCCCCCCGACATCTGCGGGAGGTCACCGCCGAGGCGACAGACAGGAGAGTCCCCATGTCAGCTCAGGCAGCCGCCCGCCGGCTCCGACCCCACGCGTTCACCCTCATCCTCGGCGTCGCCGTGGCGGCCGGGGTGGTCGTCCCCGCCGCTCCCGCCTCGGCCGCCGTCCCCGGCCTCGTGCGCATCGCCGCGACGAGCGCCAGCGACTCGACCGACTTCCGCAGCGTCACGGCGACCTGCCCGGTGGGCAAGGTGCTCACCGGGACGGGCTACGAACTCAACGGGGCGACCGGCGAGGCGGTGGTCGACGACCTGCGCCCCAACGGCGGCCCGGCCACCGCGCCGACCGCCGTCACCGTCGGGGCGTACGAGGCGGAGGCGTTCGCGGGCAACTGGTCCCTCACCGCGTACGCCATCTGCGCCAACCCCGTCGCCGGTCTGGTGCGGGTCTTGGCGACGACCGCCAGCGACTCGAACGACTTCCGCAGCGTCACGGCCGCCTGCCCGGCGGGCAAGGTGCTGATCGGGACGGGCTACGAGCTCAACGGCGTCATGGGCGAGGGCGTCGTCGACGACTTCCGCCCCAACGGCGGCCCGGCCGCCGCGCCGACGTCGGTCTTCGTGGGCGCGTACGAGGCCGATGCCTTCGCCGGCAACTGGTCCGCGACGGCGTACGCGATCTGCGCCAACCCCCTCGCCGGCCTGGCCCGCATCGCCGCGGTGAGCCCCAGTGACTCGAACGACTTCCACAGCGTCGCCGCGGCCTGCCCGATCGGGAAGGTGCTGACCGGAGCCGGCTACGCGCTCGACGGCATCATGGGCGAGGGCGTCGTCGACGACTTCCGCCCCAACGGCGGCCCGGCCGCCGCGCCGGCCACCGTCACCTCCGGCGCGTACGAGGAGGACGTGTTCACCGGCAACTGGACCAACACCGCGTACGCCATCTGCGCGACGGCGTAGTCACCGGTGCCGGCCGGTGGTGCCGCCCCGACCCGGGGGTGGTGTCACCGGCCGGCGTACGTCAGGCGAACGTGTCACCGAACTCGCGTACCCCGTCGACGTCGAGGGTGATCCGGCTGTTGTCGGTCCACTGGCCGGTGGCGGCGCGCCAGCTCCGGTCGTCGCGCTCGTCGATGTCGGTCCACCCGGGCCGGTGGTGGCGCAGCTGGATCGGCCCGGACGACGCGCCCGGGGCGAGGACGCCCCCGGTGAAGGTCAGCTCCACCCAGCCGGGGACCGGCGTGCCCGGCAGCGGGTACCGGGTCGGCGTCGGGGTGGGCGTCGGCGTCGGCGGGCCGCCGGGCGGCAGGGGCGGCGGGAAGAACGTCATGCTGCGGCGGATCCGGTCGCAGCCCAGCGCCGCCCAGTCGCAGTTCAGCACCAGCGAGGTGTCGCCGCCCTCGAAGGTCAGGTGGTAGCGCACCCGCACGGCGGTGAGGTCGAGCGGCCCGGTGCCGGTGTTGGTGACCTTCAGGACGTGCTGGATCTGGTTGTCCGTCGGAGACCAGTCGAGGTTGAGGTAGCTGACCTTGGCCCGCCCGTACGCCGTGCGGACACCGGTGACGGGGGAGGGGTCGGAGTAGCCGCCGAGGGTGTAGGCGCTGACGACGAGTTGGTACTCGCTGCCCGGCGCCAGGTTGGTCAGCGTCAGGGTGGTGGCGGTGGTGCTGCCGAGGCTCCGGTAGACGTACGGGCCCAGCCGCGCCCGCACCTCGTACGTGATCGGTTCCTCGCCGGCCGGCTCGCCCACCCAGGTCGAGGGCGTCCAGGAGAGGGTGAGGCGGTGGGGCTCGTCGACCACGACGACGGGGCTGCCGGGTGTGGTGAGCGCCGGGGCGTCGTCCGCCCGCGCGGCGCCGACGGCGAACGGGCTCAGCAGCGCGGCGAGGACGGCGGCGAGGGTGACGCGACGGGCACGCATGGTGACGATGTTACGAGTGCTGATGGATGCTTATCAATCGTTAGGTGGCCGTCCGGTCGGTGGGGGCGCAGTGCACAGTGCGCGGGAATGCGCCGCCGTCGATCACCGGTTTTCATGTCGGTTCACCGATAGAGCGACGTCTCCTTTGATCTACGTCTGTGGATAGCGTGTCGTGGCAAAGGCCGTCCATGAAAGGCGGGCCATGAACGAATCCCATTCCCCACTTTCCCGGCGCCGGATCCTGCTCGGCGCCGCCGCGGCCTCGGCGGCCACCGTCGCCGGAGCCAGCGCCGCACACGCCGCGCCACCCGCCGGGGGAGCGCCCCCGGCAGGACCGGCCCGGCGTCCCGTCGCCCGGGACCGGATCGCCACTGCCCGGCTCGCCGGCGGACCGGCCCGCTTCCAGGCGGACTTCCACGAACGCCTCGACGCCTGGCTGGCCTTCTGGTCGGCCAACTCGCCCCGGATCTGGAGCACCCCGACGGAGGTCGAGGGCCAGGCCGGCGGCGACGGCGACGCGTTCACGCTGCACGCCATCCGGGTCATCCGTGACGACGAGACGCGGGACGCCTTCGCCGCCGGGCGCTCGGACGCCGCACACCTGGCCACCCTCGCCAGCCTGCACCACCACTTCCCGTCGGTACGCGTCGAGGCGGGTGGTGCGCTGCGGGTGGCCGACGGCCCCGCCGGCTGGACCGGCTCGGCCGGACAGGTCGCGTTCGCGACCACCGCCTGCCGGGAGCTGTGGGGGCTGCGCGCCGCCGACGCGACCGACTGGCGCGAGCACCTGAGCCGGGCCGGGCACGGGGGCGACCCCACCTCCCGCTCCGGCTGGGCGGCATTCACCAGGGCGAGTCTGCGGCGCGGGCTGCGGACCGATTCGTACTGACCATCGGAGGTAGGACATGGCACGCAGCGAGTTCCGTTTCGTCGTCGACGGCGTCGACCTGACCGTCGAACAGCAGAGCCTGATCGCGAGCGAGATCCAGAAGGCGGGCCTCAACGCCCTCACCACCGCCGGCAAGAGGCTGACCAACCCGCTCGCCGTCGGGCACGCCAACATCAAGCTCCGCCCCGAGTGGTACGGCCTGTGGGTCATCGACGGCCCGTTCGCCGAGGAACTGGGCCAGAAGATCAACGACATCGGCTTCTGGATGCAGCGGTGACGGACACCGCCCACCGGCCGGACCCGCCGGAGCGGATGTGCCCGAGCACCCCCGCGGCCAACGCCACGGTGTTCCTCGGCATGATCACTCCGGCGGGGCGGGTCGCCTACGTGACGCCCCCGCTCCCCGCCGAGGTCGCCCTCGCCCAGGCCGGCACGGACACCCCGGTCGAGTCCCGGTACCGGTTGGCCGGCCCGTGCGTCACGTCGAAGTGCGGCTTCTGGACCGGCGCGCACTGCGGCCTCGGCGAACGGGTGGCGGCGTCCTTCCAGGAGGTCGCCGGTCCGGCGGAGGACGACCTGCCGCGCTGCGCGATCCGCCGGACCTGCCGGTGGTACGCGGAGCAGGGCCGGGCCGCCTGCGCCGCCTGCTCCCACGTGGTCACCGACGCCCGCTGAGCACCCGACCGCCCGCCTGCTCGTGGGCGACCGCCCGCTGGGCGGACCCGCGCACACAGGCCGGGCGGCGGCGTCGCCCCGCGTAAAGGGCTCGCGATGTCCCACCGTTCCGCTACGGTCTGGGCGTCATGGATCCGCGGTACGACGGGGACGTCATCGGGCGGGAGCATCCCGCGGGTCTGCTGCGCGCCGAGATCGACCGGGTGACCACCAGCCACGGCGGTCTGGTCCTCGTCGCCGGGGAGCCCGGCATCGGCAAGACGACGCTGGTCACGGCGGCGGCCGGCGAGGCCCGCCGACGAGGCGCGCTGGTGCTCGGCGCGGCCTGCTGGGATTCCGACAGCGCCCCCGGCTACTGGCCCTGGGTGCAGGTGTTGCGCGGCCTGCGCCGCTCGACCGACGACTGGGCGTTGGCCCGGGAGTCGGCCGAGCCGGCCCTGGCGGCGCTGCTCGGCGAGGCGGCCGGCGGCACCGCCGGGGAGTCGGCGGACGGCGAGGCGGCCGGCCGTCGGAGCGGTGACGACCGCGTCGACCAGGAGGAGTTCGCGCTGCACGACGCGGTGACCACCGCGCTGGTTGCGGTGTCCCAGCGCCGGCCGGTCGTGGTCGTGCTCGACGACCTGCACTGGGCCGATCCCGCCTCGATGCGGCTGCTGCGCTTCGCCGCCCAGCACACCTGGTTCGAGCGGCTGCTGCTGATCGGCACCTACCGCGACGCCGAGGTCGAGTCACCCGAGCACCCGCTGCGCGGGCTGCTGATGCCGCTGGTGGCGAAGGCGACCACGCTCACCCTCACCGGCCTGTCCCGCGACGAGGTGGCCGCGCTGATGACCCGGACGGCCGGCCGGGCACCCGACGCCGACCTCCTCGACGAGGTGCACCGGCGCACCGGCGGCAACCCGTTCTTCGTGGAGCAGACCGCCCGGATCTGGCGTGCCGACGGCCGGATCGGCACGATTCCCCCGGGCGTACGGGAGGCGGTGCGAGGGCGTCTCGCCCAGTTGCCGGCGGCGGTCGTCGAAGCGCTCACCGCCGCCGCCGTGCTGGGCCGGGAGTTCCACCGTCCGGTCCTCGCCGCCTGCACGGGCACACCGGCGGCGCAGGCCGACCGGCTGCTCGACCGGGCGGTGACCGCCCGGCTCGTGGTGTCCCGTGGCGGCGGCCGGTTCGCATTCGTCCACGACCTCGTGCGGGAGACCCTCTACGACGCGCTGCCCGACGACGACCGGCGCTCCCGGCACGCGGCGGTCGTCCGGGCCGTCGACGGCGCGCCGGCGCTCGCCGAGCGGCTGATCCCCGCCGACCTGGCCCGGCACGCCCACCTCGCCGGCGCCCACCTCGACCCGTCCCGCGCCGCCGAGCTGCTGGTCGCCGCGGCCCGCGCCGCGGTCGGCCGGCTGGCCATCGACGAGTCGGTGGTCCACTTCCGCCGGGCGCTCGACGTCGCCGACGACCCGGCCCGACGCGTGAAGATCATGATCGAGCTGGGAGAGCTGCTGCACCACTCGGGCGCGGGCGACGAGGCCCGGCGGCTGCTCGCCGAGGCCACCACGCTGGCCGTGGCGGCCGACGATCCGGTGGTGCTGGCCCGGGTCGCCCTCGTCGTCCACCGCCGCCACACTGACGGCCCCGGGCGGCTCGCCGATCCGGAGGACGTGCTGCGGGAGGCGTACCGGCGGTTGATCGGCGGGTCCGCGGGCGCCGTGCCGGTCGGCACGATGGTCACCGACCTGATCGCCGCCACGGAGTCCCTGGCCCGGCGGGGGCACGACGACGAGGCGCTCACCTTCAGCCTGTGGGCACGCCACGACACCACCTGGGGGCTGGGCTCGGCCCGCGACCGGGCCGCGATCACCGCCGAGATCCGGGACGTGGCGCGCCGCGGTGGCGACCAGGAGACGACACGCTGGGCGACCGCGCTGCGCTGGGTCGCCCTGCTGGAGCTGGGCGACCCCCGCTACCAGGACGAACTCGCCACCTTCGTCGCCGGTGCCCGCCAGGGCGACGCCCGGCACCGGGCGGCCGCCACGATGGACGACGCCATCATCGCGGCCTTCCGTGGCGACTTCGCCCGGTCCGACGAACTGGTCGGCGAGCTGACCGCCCTCACCGAGTGGGACCACTCCGACTTCGCCTTCATGGGCCACCACCTGCGCTGGTCGCGCCTGCACCTGCAGGGCCGGGCCGACGAGGTCGACGCCCTGCTCGACGAGCTGTCCTCGACCGGCTACCCCCATCCGGAACTCGTCCGGGGCATCACCGCGGCCGAGCGCGGCGACGTCGAGACGGCCCAACGGGTGGTCGCCGGCATCGAGTCCGCCGGCACGACGTACCCGGGATCGGTGTCGCCCCTGTGGCTGCGGCTGCGCGCCGGGGTCGCCGCCGTCAGTCGCGACCCCCGGCGCTGCGCCGAGGCCCGCGACGCGCTGCGACCGCACCGCGGGCAGTGGATGTCGGCGTTGTTCGGCTGCGACCTCAGCGGCCCCGTCGACCACTGGCTGGCCCTCGTCGACGCCGCGCAGGAACGCTGGGACGACGCGGTGACCGGCTTCTCCGCCGCGCGCGACTCCGCCGACCGGCTGGGCGCCCGCCCGTGGTCGGTCCTGGCCCGCGCCGCGCTGGCCGACGCGCTGACCGGGCGGGACCGCCCTGGCGACGCGGCGTCCGCCGCCGCGCTGCGCGCCACCACCGCCCGCGACGCCGACGACCTCGGCATGCACTCGACGGCCCGCCGCCTGGCCGGCGCGCCGTCCACAGGGGCCGAGGCGTCGCCCGCCGGCCGGCCGGGGGTCGTCGCCGCGGTCGTCGGTCCGCGCCCGGCGTCGACCGTCGCTCCGGCCGCCGGCCCAGCTCCGGCGCGGGCCGTCATGGCCGGGCCGCCCGGCGCGCCGACGGTGGGGACCGGGGCGCCCGCCACGCCGGCGGTCGCCGCCGGGCCGCACCCGTCCGCCGCGGGACGGCAGGCCGGCCAGGCGTACGGGTTCCGCCGCGACGGGCCCGTCTGGCAGCTTGCCTACGCCGGCGTGGTGGTGCACCTGCCCGACGCGAAGGGGCTACGCGACCTGCACGTGCTGCTCAGCCGGCCGGGCGTCGACGTCCCGGCGGTCGAGTTGCTCGACCCGGCCGCCGGGCCGGAACTCGTCGCGGCCCGCCGGATGGGCGGCGACCCGGTCCTCGACGACGAGGCCAAGGCCCGCTACCGGCGGCACCTGGAACGGCTCGACGACGAGATCGACCGGGCCGCCGAACGCGGCGACGAGCGGAGGTTGGCCGACCTCGACGCCGAGCGCGGCGCTCTGCTCGCCGAGCTGCGCGCCGCCGCCGGGCTGGCCGGCCGCAGCCGACGCCTGGGCGACGAGGCCGAGCGGGCCCGCAAGACGGTCACCGCCCGCATCCGGGACGCGCTGCGCAAGCTCGACCAGCGCCACCCGGGCCTCGCCGCCCACCTGCGCGACACCGTCTCCACGGGTAGCACCTGCCGCTACCTCCCGCCCGAGCCGCTGCCCTGGCGCCTCTAGCCCCCGGGCACCGGTCGCGCGTCGTCGGCGAGGGCCGGTAAACCCCGCAGCCCTCCGCGGTGTCTTGCTGACTGAGAGACCCAGGAGGGTAGATGCGAGATCCGCATGGCACGGAGTTCGACGACTTCGTCCGTACGAGGTCGGTGGCGCTGTTGCGGGTGGCCTACCTGCTGGTCGGCGATCGGCACGCGGCCGAGGACCTGCTCCAGGAGGTGCTGGAGCAGATGTACGTGCGTTGGCGCCGGGTGCGGGAGTCACCGGAGGCGTACGCCCGGCGGGCCCTGGTGAACCGGTCGATCAACCGGTGGCGGTGGCGGTCCCGGCGGCCGGAGCAGGCGTTGGGCGACAACGACGGGGTCGCCCGGGACCACGCCGACGACATCGCGCTGCGCCAGGCGGTCGTCGCGGCGCTGCGTACCCTGCCGCCCCGGCAGCGCGCCGCCGTGGTGCTCCGCTACCTGGAGGACCTGTCGGTCGCCGAGGTCGCCGGGGCGCTGCGCTGCTCCGAGGGCACCGTGAAGAGCCACGCCTCCCGGGGCCTCGCCCACCTTCGGGTGGCGCTGGCCGGATCAAGTCTCGTCCTGTCCGTCCCGACCGATACCAGGAGTGCGCGATGACCATCGAAGAGAGCGAGGTGCGGGGCGTCCTGCGCCGGGTGACCGACGACCTCGTCGGCCCGCCGACCCTGCTCGACGACGTGCGACGGGGTGGGCGTCGCCGGTTGCGGCGACGTCGCGCCGTCCTGGCCGCCGTGTGCGCGGTCGTGGTGGCGGTGCCCGTCGGCGGTGCGCTCCACCTCGCGGACGGCGGGGCCGCGGCGGAGGTCGCCTCGCCGCTGTTCGACAAACCCACCCGCGGCGATCTGGCCGGCGACGGCGCGTACCTGCGGCAGGTTCGTGAGGCGTGGCGGCAGCAGGCGAGGCAACTCGGAGGCGACTTCAGGGGCGATCCGCACGTGGTCTGGGCGGGAGACACGCCGGCCGGGCCCGCCGCCTACGTCGCGCAGCGGACCGTCGACAACCCGGTCGTGTCCTGGCCGGACAGCGCCCGCGAGATCGGCCTGGCCGCGTTCGTCGAGCCCACCGCCGCAGGGCCGCGGGTCATGACGCCCGAGAACCTCGTCGACGCCAGTACCCATGGCAGCTGGCAGGCAGCGCTGCTCGGATCGCGACGCGACGTGCTGGTCGTGCTCGACACCGGACACGCGGTCGAGTTCTCGCCGACGTTCCGGTACGCGGCCGACGGCCGGATCGAGCGCACCTTCCAGCGGGTGGCGTTCCGGGACGGGGCCGCAGTGCTGTTGGTGCCGCCGCAGCGCGACAGGGTGACCGTCGCCCTGGCCAGGAAGCCGGTCAGTGCGACGACCGCCGTCCACATCGCCAACGCGAACGAAATCCTCCTTCCCGACCGGCAGGCCAGTCCGCAGCGGTCGGTCACCTACACGCTGCCCGGCGCGGAACGGGTGTGGGGCGACAGCCCCGCCGCGCAGGTCGGCAGGAACGTCTACGAGACGGAAGCGCTCGCCGCCTACGTCGATCCCGGCGGCACGCACCGGGAAGGGGAAGCTCCCCACTTGGTCGTCTACGGGGCGACCCCCGACGGCCGGCAGCTGCTGCTCGAGAGCCACCAGTACTACGGCGATCCCACCCGCGCGATCGCCCTGCTCGCCCACGCCGGCGCGCCCTTCCAGCCGGTGGCCAGCGGATTCATCGACTGGAACGCGCCGCTGCCGGTGCGGCTACGGCTGCCCGACGGGCAGGGTGTCCTCGTCGCCGCCGAGGGCGCGGCGCTGAGCTACCGGGTCGGCGCGGGGGAGTGGCACGACGCCGGGCGCGGCGCGGCGCTGCTACCCGCCGACGCCACCGAGGTACGCGTCACCGCCGCCGGCGGCACGGTGACCACCGTCCGGGTCGACTCCTAGCCGGCCACCGGACGACGACGGGCACCACCACCTGCGTGGCGGTGCCCGTCGTCGGCAGGATCAGCGGCGGTTGTAGCGGTACATGGTCAGCGTGCCGAAGACCACCAGGAAGCCGGCGGTCCACAGCAGCGTCCACATGATCGCCGACGCGTCCGAGGTTCCCGACATGACGGCGCGTACCGAGGCCACCAGCTGCGTGATCGGGTTGACCTTGACGAACGCCTGGAGCCAGCCGGGCATCGTCGCGGGCTCGACGAACACGTTGCTGAGGAACGTCAGCGGGAACAGCACCATCATGCTCGCGCCCATCACGGACTTCTCGCTGCGCAGGACGAGCCCGAAGAACGTCCAGACCCAGGAGAACGCGAACGAGAAGACCACCAGCAGACCGATCCCGGCCAGCACGCCGGGCAGCCCGCCGTCGGGCCGGAACCCCAGCACCAGCCCGACACCGAGGATGACCACGGCCGCCAGCACGTACCGCAGCACGTCGCCGAAGATCATGCCGACCAGCGGGGCGGGCCGCCAGACCGACAGCGTCCGGAACCGGTCGAAGACGCCCTTCTCGATGTCGGTGTTCAGCCCGACGCCGGTGTACATGGTGATCATCACGACGCTCGTCACCATGATTCCGGGCAGGAAGAACTGGAGGTAGTCGCGCGGGCTGTCGGCGAGGGCGCCGCCGAACAGGTACGTGAACATCAGCACCATGATGATCGGGAACGCCGTCACGTCGAAGAGCTGCTCCGGCACGTGCTTGATCTTCAGCAGCGCGCGCCAGCCGAACGCGAGCGACGCCGACAGCGCGCCGGGCCTGGGCGGTCGCGCGCCGGGCGCGAGGACGGTGGCGAGCGCCTCCGTCGAGGGTACGTAGACGGACGGGGCCCGCCCGGTCGTGGTGGCGTTGGTCATCGGGCTGCCTCCAGCTCATCGTCCCGCTCGTCGGCCGCGACGGCGGGGTGGTCGGTCAGGGCCAGGAAGACCTCGTCCAGGCTCGGCTGACCGAGGGAGAAGTCGTCGACGACGATGCCGGCGCGGGCCAGGTCCCCGAGCGCGCGGGCCGCCTGCTCGCTGGCGTCGAGGTCGCTGCCGTCGCCGCCGACCCGCGCGGTCAGCGCGACCGGGTCGGGTGCGAGCTGCACCGGAACGCCGAGGGCCGCCTGGAGCAGCTTCTCCGCCTCCGACCGCCGCCCGGGGTCGCGCAGCCGCAGGTGGACGGTGCCGGAGCCGACCGAGGACTTCAGCTCGCCCGGGGTGCCCTCCGCGATCACCCGGCCGTGGTCCACCACCGCGATGCGGCCGGCGAGCTGGTCGGCCTCGTCCAGGTACTGCGTGGTGAGCAGCACCGTCGTGCCGTGCGCCACGACGGCCCGGACGATCTCCCACACCTGGTTGCGGCTGCGCGGGTCCAGCCCCGTCGTCGGCTCGTCGAGGAACAGCAGGTCGGGGGTGTTGAGGATGCTCGCCGCGATGTCGATGCGCCGCCGCATGCCGCCCGAGTACTTCTTGACCTGCCGGTCGGCCGCGTCGGTCAGGCCGAACGCGGCGAGCATGCCCTCCGCCCGTTCCCGGGCGGCCGGCTTGCGGTGCCCGAGCAGGCGGGCGAGGAGCATCAGGTTCTCCAGCCCCGTCAGGTCCTCGTCCACGGAGGCGTACTGGCCGGTCAGGCTCATCCGGGCGCGCACGGTGTTGGCCTCGGTGACGACGTCGTGCCCGAAGACGCGGGCCCGTCCGCCGTCGGGGCGCAGCAGCGTCGCCAGCACCCGTACCGCCGTGGTCTTGCCGGCGCCGTTCGGGCCGAGCAGCCCGTAGACGGTGCCGGCGGGGACCTGTAGATCCATGCCGGCGAGCGCCCGGGTGTCCCCGAACGACCGGGTCAGGCCCTCGGCCTCGATGGCCAGGCCGGTGGTGCGTGTCATGCTCCCTACCTTCCTCAGGTGTCACACGTTCAGGAGACGTACGGGCGCGCGGCGCGAC
>NZ_WAAS01000054.1:0-33590 GCF_008806585.1 Micromonospora sp. AMSO12t | reverse complement strand
GCGGGCGGTGGAGTTGTTGGTGCGCCAGGTCGGGCACTGGCAGCAGCCCCGCTGGGCGGCCACGGCCGCCGGTGGCAACGTGTCCCGCGCCGATCTCGTGCACCGGCTGGTGCAGGAGATCGCCAACCTGGCCGCCGACGTCGAGGGCGGACCCCGGCGGACGGTGCCCCGGCTCGACAACGACCTGGCGCTGCCCGACCAGCTCCGGGTGGTGGCCGCCGACCTGGTCGCCGCCGCCGCGCCGCCGGAGGTGCTGGCGCGGGCCGCCGCCGAGGTGACGGCGACCCGCGACGTTCTCTAGGGCGACGGCAACCCGCGACGCTCTCTAAGGGTGACGGCGACCCGCGACCCTCTCCAGGGGTGACGGCGACCCACAGCCCGCCGGAATTCACCATGACCGACGACCGCGTCCGGGCTCCGGCCGGGCGGCGAGGTCCGCTCGGGACGACCCCGGCGCCCGGCCGGGCAGCCTGTGGTGGCGCCGTCCGCTCAGCTCAGGCGCTCGACGACCATGGCCATGCCCTGGCCGCCGCCCACGCACATGGTCTCCAGGCCGATCGTCTTGTCGTGCCAGTCCAGGGCGTTGAGCAGGGTGCCGGTGATCCGGGCGCCGGTCATGCCGAACGGGTGCCCAACGGCGATCGCGCCACCGGCGACGTTCAGCTTCTCGAGCGGGATGCCGAGCTGGCGGTACGAGGGGATCACCTGCGCGGCGAACGCCTCGTTGATCTCCACCAGGTCGACGTCGTCGATGGTCATGCCGGCCCGCTTGAGCGCCTGCCGGGTGGCCTCGACCGGGCCGAGGCCCATGATCTCCGGCGAGAGGGCGGTCACGCCGGTGGAGACGATCCGGGCCAGCGGCGTGATGCCGAGGTCCCTGGCCCGCTGGGCGCTCATGATCACCACGGCGGCGGCGCCGTCGTTCAGCGGGCAGCAGTTGCCGGCGGTGATGCGACCGTCCGGACGGAACACCGGCTTCAGCCCGGAGACGCCCTCCAGGGTGACCCCAGCGCGCGGGCCGTCGTCGGTGCCGACCACCGTGCCGTCCGGCGTGGTGACCGGGGTGATCTCCCGGGCCCAGAAGCCGTCGGCGATGGCCTTCTCGGCGAGGTTCTGGCTGCGTACGCCGAACTCGTCCATGTCGGCGCGGGTCACGTCGTACACCTGGGCCAGGTTCTCGGCGGTCTGCCCCATGGTCAGGTAGATGTCCGGCAGCTCGCCGGCCTCGCGCGGGTCGGTCCAGACCGGGGCCCCGCCCTGCGCGCGGGCCTTGGAACGCTCGGCCGCGGCGGCGAAGCGCGGGTTCTCCCAGCCGCCGCCGACCAGCGCCTGCGCCTCCTTCGGCAGCCCGTCGGAGTTGCCGCGGGCGTACCGGGAGACGGTCTCCACGCCGGCGGAGACGAACACGTCGCCCTCGCCGGCCCGGATCGCGTGCATCGCCATCCGGGTGGTCTGCAGCGACGACGCGCAGTAGCGGGTGAGCGTCGCGCCGGGCAGGGTGTCCAGGCCCATCAGGGTGGCGACCACCCGGGCCATGTTGAAGCCCTGCTCGCCGCCGGGCAGACCGCACCCCAGGTAGAGGTCGTCGATCTCGGTCGGGTCGAGCTGGGGAACCTTGTCCAGGGCGGCCCGCACGATGGTCGCGGCGAGGTCGTCCGGGCGGACGTCGCGCAGGGAACCCTTGTGTGCCCGGCCGATGGGGGAGCGGGCGGTGGCGACGATGACGGCGTCGCGGGACGACTCAGTCGGCATGAACCAACGTTAACCCGTCGGTAACTTCGGGCGGAAGCTGCCCGCCGGCCGGGAAATGTCACGCCCGGCGGGACAGCGGGGACGGCCGGCGGGTCACTGCCGGGAGGCGACCGCCGCGGCGGCGGCGACGGCCGGCAGCAGGGCGTGCGCCCAGACCCGGTAGCCGTCGGCGGAGGGGTGGTAGCCGTCGTGGCACAGCGTCCCGGCGTCGGCCCGGAACACGGCGCCGGTCTCGGTGGCCAGGTCGACCACCGTGCCGCCGGCGTCGAGCACCGCCGCCGCCTGGGCGCGGGCCACCCGCCGCCCCGACCAGCCGACCACGTTGCGCAGCGGCGGCGCGATGGCGCGTACGGCGCCCAGGTCGGGGCACGTGCCGACGACCACCTCCACCCGGGCCTCGCGGAGCCGGTGCACGGCCGCCCCGAGGTAGGCGGCGGCCTCCACCGGGCGACGCAGGGTGGTGGCGTCGTTCGCCCCGATCAGGATCACCGCCACGTCGGGGCGCTCGCCGAGCAGCGCCCGGGCCACCTGGGTGGCCAGGTCGGTCGAGCGTGAGCCGGAGACGCCGACGCTGGACAGGTGCACCCGGCGACCGCTCGGGCCCTCGGCGAGCAGGTTGGCCAGCTGCCCGCCGATGGTCTCGTCGAGGCGGCCGACCCCGACGCCGAGGGCGGACGAGTCGCCGAGCAGCACCAGGCGCAGCGGCGGCGCGTCGGCCCGCCCGACCGTGGCGCGCAGGGCGAGCGCCAGCTCCGGCTGGGCGTACCGGCGGTGCCGGGCGGCGAAGGCCTGACCGGCGAGGACGGCGGCGCCGCCGACCGTGCCGGCGATGAGGCTGAGCGTCGCCGCCCGGCCCAGTCGATTGGCGAGCCCCGAGGGGATGAAGCGCTCGCTCATGCCAGTCCCTCCAGTGTGGGTGAGTCGGCGGCGGGGCTGGGCTGCGGCGCCGCGCCGACACCGAAGAAGGCCCGTCGGCGCAGTTGCGCCCACCGGCCGGCGGGGCCGCGCTCGCGCCCCCTGACCCGGGTGCCGCTGACCTCGGTGCCCGCGTGGCGGGCCGCCTCCTGGGCGGCCTGCGGCAGCGAGCGCACGCCCTCGTCCCGGACGAGGGTCGGGCGGCGTTCCTGCCCCGCACCGAGCGCGGACAGCACGGTCGGCAGCAGGGCGGCGGCGGCCATCGCGTAGCCCTCCGCCGAGGGGTGGAAACGGTCCCAGGCGAACATCCGGGTCGGCTCCGCCGTGAACCGGGGACCGAGCAGGTCGCCGAGGGAGACCGTCCAGCCGCCGGCCTCGACCACGGCCACCGTCTGGGCGGCGGCGAGCTGCCGGCTCCAGTGCCGGGCCAGCCACCGCAGCGGCGGCTGGATCGGCCGGATCGCGCCCAGGTCGGGGCAGGTGCCGACGACCACCTCGCAGCCGGCCGCGCGCAGCGTGCGGACCGCGTCGACCAGGTAGCGCACCGCCAGGGCGAACGGTGCGCGGTTGGTCACGTCGTTGCCGCCGATCAGGATCACCGCGACGTCGGGCTGGCACTCCAGCGCCGCCTCCACCTGGTGCCGCAGCACCGCCGAGATGGCGCCCACCACGGCGAAGCGGTGCAGCCGGACGGGGCGTTGCAGGCGGCGGGACAGCCCGGTGGCGAGCAGGGCGCCGGGCGTCTCCCGGCGGCGGTGCACGCCGTAGCCGGCGGCCGACGAGTCGCCGAGCACGACGACGGTGACCGGCGGGCCGGGCAGCTTCGCGCCGTAGACGCCGTCGCAGCGCGGCGGGGGCGCCTCGGCCATCGGGATCGTGCGGCGGGCCTGCCGGGCCTGCCCGAGGAGCACGCCGCCGGTCGCCACCACGGCCGCGGCGGTGGCGCCCGTGCCGATCGCCGCGAGGCGGGCGACCTGCCGGGCGCGCTGCCAGCGCTGACCAACCGGGACGACGGAACCAGCGACCCCCATACAGCGACATTATCGCGCCGGCACGACACACCGCTGTCGTCGTGTCGGCTCGCGGGTGCCTGGAAGGCGACGCTCCTGGGTACCTGTACGGGTGACCGGGGGACGGTTGCGCGGGCACGCCACCCTGGCACGTGGAGAGGGGCCGAACATGGGGAAGACATTGAAGCGCACGGCGGCGTTCAGCGCGCTGGCCCGGGCACTCGCGGCCGGGTCGCGGGGCGGGCCGTCGCTCGGGGCGCGGCTTGGCGCGCTGCCGCGGATGATCCGGGCCACCACCCGGGGGGAGTACGACGGCGGCCTGCGGCTGGCCCTGATGACCGCGGCGACGGCGTACATCGTCTCGCCGGTCGACCTGCTTCCCGAGATCCCGCTGGCGATCTTCGGGCTGGCCGACGACGCGGTCATGGTGACCTGGCTGGCCGGCAGCGTGCTGGCCGAGACCGAGCGGTTCCTGGAGTGGGAGGCCCGGCGCAGCTCGGTGATCCCCGGACACGTGGCGTCCTGAACCCACGTACCCTGGGGCGTCGAGAAGACGTCTGCCCGGCCGCCGCCGGCGGCGCCGGAGGAGAAGGGCACAACGAGGTGCGGTACTACGACAACGTCGTCGAGCTGATCGGCAACACCCCGCTGGTACGGCTGCGCAACGTCACGGCCGGGATCCAGGCCACCGTGCTGGCGAAGGTGGAGTACCTCAACCCGGGCGGCTCGGTGAAGGACCGGATCGCGCTGCGGATGGTGGAGGACGCGGAGAAGGCGGGCATCCTCCAGCCGGGCGGCACGATCGTCGAGCCGACCAGCGGAAACACCGGCGTCGGGCTGGCGCTGGTGGCGCAACTGCGGGGCTACAGGTGCGTCTTCGTCTGCCCCGACAAGGTCAGCCAGGACAAGCAGGACGTGCTGCGCGCGTACGGCGCGGAGGTGGTGGTCTGCCCGACCGCCGTCGCGCCGGAGGACCCGCGCTCCTACTACAACGTCTCCGACCGGCTGGCCCGGGAGATCCCCGGCGCGTGGAAGCCCAACCAGTACAGCAACCCGGCCAACCCGCGCTCGCACTACGAGACCACCGGCCCTGAGCTGTGGGAGCAGACCGGGGGCGAGCTCACCCACTTCGTGGCGGGCGTCGGCACCGGCGGCACCATCTCCGGCATCGGGCGCTACCTGAAGGAGGCGTCGGAGGGGCGGGTCAAGGTCGTCGGCGCCGACCCGGAGGGTTCCGTCTACTCCGGCGGCACCGGCCGGCCGTACCTGGTCGAGGGTGTCGGCGAGGACTTCTGGCCGGAGACGTACGACCGGGGTGTCGCCGACGAGATCATCGAGGTCTCCGACAAGGCGTCCTTCGAGATGACCCGGCGGTTGGCGCGCGAGGAGGGGCTGCTGGTCGGCGGCTCCTGCGGGATGGCCGTCGTGGCCGCCCTGGAGGTGGCCCGCAAGGCCGGCCCGGACGACGTGGTCGTGGTGCTGCTGCCGGACAGCGGCAAGGGCTACCTGTCCAAGATCTTCAACGACACCTGGATGGCCCGGTACGGCTTCCTGGACAACTCGGGCACCGAGCCGACGGTCGCCCACGCGCTCGCCGGCAAGCCGGGCGGCCTGCCCGAGCTGGTGCACGTGCACCCGACCGAGACGGTCCGCGACGCGATCGACTACATGCGCGAGTACGGCGTCTCGCAGCTCCCGGTACTCAAGGCCGAGCCCCCGGTGGTGACCGGCGAGGTGGCCGGCTCGATCGCCGAGAAGGACCTGCTCGACGCGCTCTTCACCGGCCAGGCGCACCTGCACGACACCATCGAGCGGCACATGGCCGAGCCGCTGCCGATGATCGGCGGCGGGCAGCCGGTGAGCGAGGCGGTCGGCCTCCTGGAGAAGTCCGACGCCGCCCTGGTGCTGGTCGACGGCAAGCCGAAGGGCGTCCTCACCCGGCAGGACCTGCTGGCCCACCTCGGCGCCCGCTGACCCGGACGACGTCCGCACGAGGGCCCTTCCCCGCCCGGGGAGGGGCCCTCGCCGTGCCTGCCGCGGCCGCGCCGGAGGGCAGGCACACCCTCGCTCAGAGCCCTCGGGCGTACCGGAGCTGGGACGTGACCGCCGGGCCGATGTGCTCGTCGCGTTCGGTGCCGGTGGGGGTCCAGCCGCCGCGCTCGTAGAAGCGCCGGGCGTGCGCGTTGTCCCGCAGCACCCAGAGGACCGCGCGGGACCAGCCGCGGGCGCGCATGGCGTCCAGGGCATCGACCATCAGGGTGCGCCCGGTGCCCCGGCCGCGTTCGGCGGGTTCGAGGTGGATGGCGTTGAGCAGGCCGGTCACCGGGTCGCCCTCGTCGTCCGGGCCGAGATAGCTGAAGCCGACCAGCCGGCCGGCGCGCTCGGCCACCGTCATCCGGTGCTCGTCCCGCTCCCACGTCCACCGCTCGGTCCAGTACGCGCCCATCGCCTCGGGCGTCGGGTCGGCCAGCGCCCGCGCCGGCAGGAAGGACGCGTAGGCGGCGACCCGGGAACGCTGGTGCAGCGCGCCCACCGCCATCAGGTCGTCGACGGTGGCGGGGCGCAGGGTGACCGTCACCCGGCCGAGGCTACCCGCCGGGGCGGAACCTGCACGGTCGTCAGGTCCTCGGCGATCACCAGGTCGCCGTCGAAGTGCGCGCGGGCCTCGTCGGCGAAGCGGGCCGGGTCGGCGTACCGCTGGGAGAAGTGGGTGAGCACGAGCCGGCGTACGCCCGACTCGGCCGCCACCCGCGCGGCCTGGCCCGCCGTGAGGTGCCCGACCTCGGCGGCCAGCGCGGCCTCCGAGTCGAGGAACGTCGACTCGATGACCAGCAGGTCGGCGTGCTCGGCGAGGGCGTACACCCCGTCGCAGAGGCCGGTGTCCATGACGAAGGCGAACCGCTGTCCGGGCCGGGGCACGCTCACCTCGTCGCGGGTGACGCGGCGCCCGTCGACGTCGAGGTGGCCGACGCGGATCAGCTCCCCGACCGCCGGCCCGGCGATGCCGTACGCGGCCAGCCGCTCCGGCAGCATCCGGCAGCCGTCCGGCTCGACGAGGCGGTAGCCGTACGTCTCGATCGGGTGCCGCAGCCGGCGGGCCTCCAGCGTGCCGACGCCCAGCGTGATGCGCTGCCCGTCGGACTCGATGGGCTCGACGCGCAGCTCGGCGGTCTCGTGGAAGCTGGCGGCGTGCCGCAGCCGCGCGAAGTATTCCGCGCCGCCGGCCGGGAAGTGCACCGCCACCGGGTGCGGCACCCGGTCGAGGGAGAGCCGCTGGATGGTGCCGGGCAGGCCGAGGCAGTGGTCGCCGTGGAAGTGGGTGACGCAGATCCGGGTCAGGTCGGTGGCGGTGACCGTGGTGTGCAGGAGCTGCCGCTGGCTGCCCTCGCCCGGGTCGAAGAGGATCACCTCGCCGTCCCAGCGCAGCACGTACCCGTTGTGGTTGCGCTGCCGGGTGGGGGCCTGGCTGGCCGTCCCGAGCACCACCAGCTCGCGCATCGACACGGTGACCTCCGGCTGCGTCGGCCAACCGGCCTGCGGAAAGGGTCGACCCCCGGGGCTTCCGTGCTCGCGCACGGGCCGGCTGGACTGGGCCGGCACCCCGGGGGTCGGGTGGCTGTCGTGGTTTCGCCGCACCGCTGCCACACGGTCTCGACGATGGTGCTGTGTTGCCCGCCTCGCGGCGGACGGTTTCACTGTCGAGGACAGCGGCTAGCGGACAGCCACCTCACGAGTCCGATTGCTATACAAGTCTGGACCACCTCCTTTCCCGTGTACCGCCACGCTATCCAGCCCGCGCGCCGCCGGCAACGGATTTCGATCACACAGCGCCGGGGAATGGCGGGCCGGCGCTCAGGTGTTCTCGGCGATGCCGATCGGGCCCTCGCGGGGGCCCTCCTCGCTGGCCGGCTGCACGGCCAGCGACGGGAAGTCGGCCAGGTCGCCCTCCGGCTCGGCGTCCCACTCGGGGAAGACCAGGTCGCTCTGGAGGTAGAGGCAGAGCAGCTGGGTGAGCTGGCGCAGGCCCTCCAGGTGGGTGCGCTCGTGCCCGTGGGTGGCGTCCACGCCGAAGCCGAGCAGCGCCACCCGGGCGTGCGCGCCGGCCTCCACCGCCGCCGCCACGTCCGAGCGGTAGTACTCGAAGACGTCCCGGACCAGGTCCACCCCGTGCTCGGCGGCGATCGAGGCCAGGTTGCGGGTCAGGTGGTAGTCGAACGGGCCCACGCCGTCGCCCATGGCCAGCGTGGCCGCGTCCTCGCGGGACTGCTGGCCGGGCGCCACCACCGCGGCGTCCACGGAGACGATCTCCGCCACGTCGGGGTCGAGCCCGTGCGACGCCCCGTGCCCGATCTCCTCGGTCACGGTGACCAGCAGGTGCGCGGTGACCGCCGGGCGTACGCCGGCGTCGACCATCGCCTTGAGGGCGGTGAGGACCGCCGCCACGCCGGCCTTGTCGTCCAGGTGCCGGGACTTGACGTACCCGCTGGGGGTGATCGTCGGGTTCGGCAGGAACGCCACGAAGTCGCCCGCGTCGATGCCGAGGGCGCGCAGTCCGGCGATGTCCTCGACCGGCTCGTCGACCCGGACCTCGACGTGCTGCCAGCCGACGCCCTGGAGGTCCACGTCGTCGTTGTAGCGGTGGCCGCTGGCCTTGAGCGGCAGCACCTGGCCGGTGATCACCCGCTCCAGGTCGTCGGTGAAGATCCGCACGTGCGCGCCCTCGGCGAACCGGGCGCTGTGCGTACCGATCGTCTTCAGCTCCAGCCGGCCGTTCTCCTTCAGCCGCTTCACCATGCCGCCGATGGTGTCGGTGTGCACCACGATCGCCCGGTCGGCGCCCGTCGAGCGGGGGCCGGGCAGGCAGGCGCTCAGCGCGCCGCGGCGGGTCAGCGTGGAGGGGATGCCGAGCGCGGAGAGCCGCTCGCCGACGTACTGCTGCACGTGGTCCGTACGCCCCGACGGGCTCGGGATCTCCAGCAGCTCCACCAGCACCTGGCGCAGGTAGTCCAGGTCGATCTCCAGGGGCCTCGGGCTCACGCGGCACCTCCCGGGCCGGCCGGGGTCCAGAGCCGCTGCGGCGCCCGGGTGCCGGGGAAGAGCAGGTCCACGAAGCGCTCGGCGGTCGGCTGCGGTTCGTGGTTGGCCAGGCCGGGCCGCTCGTTGGCCTCGATGAACACGTGCTCCGGGTGGTCCGGGGCGCCGACCAGCAGGTCCAGCCCGGTGACCGGGATGTCCAGCGCCCGGCTGGCCGCCACACACGCCTCGGCGATCGCGGGGTGCAGCTCGGCGGTGACGTCGTGGATGGTGCCGCCGGTGTGCAGGTTCGCGGTCCGGCGTACGGCCAGCACCTGCCCCTCGGGCAGCACGTCGTGCAGCTCGTGGCCGGCCTCGGCGAGCACGTCGCGGGTCATGTCGTCGAGCGGGATGCGGGACTCGCCACCGGTGGCGGCGGCCCGACGGCGGCTCTGCCGCTCGATCAGCTCGGCGATGTCGTGCACCCCGTCGCCGGTGATCGAGGCGGGGCGCCGGACGGCGGCGGCCACCACCTCGTGGTCGATGACGACGACGCGCAGGTCCTCGCCGGCGCGCATCTCCTCGATCAGCACGTCGGGGCAGAACCGGGCGGCCAACTCGACGGCGGCGGCCAGCGCCTCGGGAGTGCGTACGCCCACCGTGATGCCGTTGCCCTGCTCGCCGCGCGCCGGCTTCACCACCACCCGGCCGACCTCGGCGAGGAAGGCGACGTCGTCCTCGCCGCCGGTGGCGGTCCGGCCGCGCGGCACGGAGAGCCCCGCCTCGGTGAGGATCCGGCGGGTGACCCGCTTGTCGTCGCAGCGGCTCATCGCCACCGCCGAGGTCAGCTCCGACAGCGACTCGCGGGTCAGCACGGTCCGCCCGCCGCTGCTCAGCCGCAGCTCACCCCAGGCGGGGTCGGTGACTTCCACCCGGATGCCGCGCCGCATCGCCTCGTCGGCGACGATCCTGGCGTACGGGTTGAGCTGGTCGTACCCCTCGGGCATGGCGGGCAGGAAGAGCCGCTCGTTGATCGGGTTCTTCCGCTTCACACAGAGCGTCGCCGTCCGGTAGAAGCCGAGCCGCTCGTAGAGCCGGATCGCCCCGCCGTTCTCGGCGAGCACGGACAGGTCCACGTACGCCCGGCCCCGCTCGACCAGCCGGGCGGCCAGCGCGGTGATCAGCGCCTGGCCGGTGCCCGGCGGCGCGGTGTTGAAGTCGACGGTGAGGCACCACAGGCTGGCGCCGTTCTCCGGGTCGTCGAAGACCGCGACGTGGTCGACGCCGGTGATGGTGCCGACGATCTCGCCGGTGGCGTCCTCGGCGACCAGGTGCAGGAACCGGTCGGTGCGCGCGTTGGCGACGAGCACGTCGACCCCGGCGGTGACCATGCCGTTGCGGGCGTAGATCCGGTTGACCGCGTCCGCGTCGGCGGCGTCGGCCAGCGGGCGGATGGTCAGCCCCGGCACGTCGCCGTCGCCGGTCGGACGGTCACCGTCGAGCGGCAGCCGGTAGGTCAGCGACGGGTCGATGAACAGCTCGTCGGGCAGCCGGGACACCAGCACGTGCGGGTCGCGCAGGTAGATGCAGATGTCCCGGGAACCGGCGGCCTCGGAGCGCAGCACGGCGGCGACGGCGGCCTGGTCGACGAAGGTCTGCCCGAAGACGAGCCGCCCCCAGCCGCAGTCCAGCACCACGTCGGTGTCGCCCTCCCGGGTCGGCGGCTCCGCCGGCTCCGGCGCCATCGGGTCGCCGCCGGGGCCCACCCGCTCCCGTCGTCGGCTGTTGCGCGACCGGTCGGTCCGGGCCGCGCCGGTCGCCAGGGTGTCGGTCACGGTGAGTCGATTCCGTGGCTCTGGAGCCACATTTCCAGGAGTCCGAGTTGCCACAGCTTGTTTCCGTTCAACGGGGTCAGTTCGGCGTTCGGGTCGGCGAGCAGGGCGTCGACGTAGTCGGCGCGGAACAGGTCGCGGCGGCGGGCCTCGGGCGCGGAGAGCGCGTCGCGTACCCGGTCGAGGAGCTTGCCCTCCAGGTGGGTGAGGCCGGGTACGGGGAAGTAGCCCTTCGGCCGGTCGATGACCTCGTGCGGCAGCACCCGGCGGCCGATCTCCTTGAGCACGCCCTTGCCGCCCTGGGCCAGCTTCAGCTCCGGCGGGCAGCTCGCGGCGAGCTCGACGAACTCGTGGTCGAGGAACGGCACGCGGGCCTCCAGCCCGTGCGCCATCGTCATGTTGTCCACCCGCTTGACCGGGTCGTCGGTCAGCATGACCTGGGTGTCGATCCGCAGGCCGGCGTCGACGGCGGTCTCCGCCCCGGCGCGGCCGAGGTGCGCGGCCACGAACTCCCGCGCCGGGTCGCCGTCGGTCAGCCAGGCCGGGTTCAGCACCCGGGCCAGCCCGGCCGCGTCCCGGTCGAAGAAGGCCCCGGCGTACGTGTCGAGCGCCCGGTCCCGGCCGACCCGGGCGAGCGGCGGGTACCAGTGGTAGCCGCCGAGGATCTCGTCCGCGCCCTGGCCGGACTGGACGACCTTGACGTGCTGCGACACCACCTCGCTGAGCAGGTAGAACGCCACGCAGTCGTGGCTGACCATCGGCTCGGACATCGCGGCGACGGCCGCCTCCAGCGGCGGCACCAGGTCGGCGGCGGCCACCCGGATCTGGTGGTGGTCGGTGTCGAACGTCTTCGCGACGAGGTCGGAGTAGCGGAACTCGTCGCCCTCCCGGCCGCCGACCGCGTCGAAGCCGATCGAGAAGGTGGACAGCCCGCGCTGGCCCTCGCCGGCGAGCAGGGCGACCACCAGGCTGGAGTCCAGCCCGCCGGAGAGCAGCACGCCGACCGGCACGTCGGCGACCATCCGCCGCCGTACGGCCGTGGTCAGCGACTCCAGCAGGGCGTCCTGCCAGTCCTTCTCGGACCAGCCGGCCCGCTCGACGGAGCGGGTGAAGGACGGGTCCCAGTAGACCCGCTCGGAGGTGCGGCCGTCCGCCTCGTAGACCCGTACGGTCGCCGGGGGCAGCTTGGTGACGCCGCGCAGGATGGTGCGCGGCGGCGGCACGATGCTGTGGAAGCTCAGGTAGTGCGCGAGCGCGACCGGGTCGATGCCGGTGTCGACGCCGCCCCCGGCCAGCAGCGCGGGCAGGGTGCTGGCGAAGCGCACCGCGCCGGGCGTCTCGGCCAGGTAGAGCGGCTTGATGCCGAGCCGGTCCCGGGCCAGCACCAGCCGGCCGGTGTCCCGCTCGCTGATCGCCACGGCGAACATGCCGATCAGGTGGTCGACGAAGTCGAGCCCCCACTCGGCGTACGCCTTGAGCACGACCTCGCTGTCGCCGGAGGAGAAGAACCGGTGGCCCTTGGCCTGGAGTTCCTCGCGCAGCTCGCGGTAGTTGTAGATGCACCCGTTGAAGACGCCGGTCAGTCCCGCACCGGGGTCGACCAGCGGTTGCCCGCTCGCGGCGGAGAGGTCGATGATCTTCAGGCGGCGGTGTCCGAGGGCCGTCGGGCCCTGGGCCCAGACGCCGCTGTCGTCGGGCCCCCGGTCGCTCATCGTGGCCGCCATGCGCTCCACCGCTGCCACGTCGGCGCGTGAGCCGTCACGGCGGAACTCTCCCGCAAGTCCGCACATGCCAGGCAATGCTGCCAGAGGGCTACGAGGATTGCCCGTTGAGCTGATAACAGTTTTTTGAAGTTTTGCTACACTGCACGATTCCGTCACAGCACGTGTCGGCTCCGGTGGCGGACCGCGTCAGGAGTGGCGGATGGGGCGGTTTCCGCCCGGCGGCGGATGTGATCGATTGCTCAGTCTCGGAAGCGCCGAGGCCGGCGCGACAGGTGCCGCGCCGGCCTCCGTGACGGTGCCGGTGGTCCGGCCCCGAGCGGGGTTCAGCCCGAGGTGCGGGCGACGCCGACCGGGCAGCTCAGCCCGTTCGGGCCGTGGTCGCCGTGTCGACTCCCCACTCACTCGTCACCGGGTTGCGGGATGTGGCCGAACCGTCGGACCTCCTGGGGCCAGCCGCATGCTTCCGCGAGCCTGCCGGCCCACATCCGGGCCGTTTCCACGTCGGCCACGTCCACCACGGTCAGCCCGCCCAGCCACTCCTTGGTCTCGACGTAGGGCCCGTCGGTGAACACCAATGAGCCGCTCGTGGCGTCGGCACTGAAGACGGGGGTGTCCCCTTCCTCCAGGCCCCCGGCGAACACGTACGCCCCGGCCGCCTTCATCTCTTCCACGACCGCCATGGCGAGTGGCCCCCGCGCGCGGAACCACTCCTCAGTGTGGTCACCCACCCACTGCTGGTTGAAGTAGATGAGGTACTCGGCCATGTCTGCTCCCTAGTCTCGGGCGGACCTTTGTCTGCCACCATCTCCGCTACGAACGGCGTCGAGCGGATACGACACTCGGGCGGGAGATTTCCACCTCGATGTCGGCGGGGGAGCGGTGGCGACCGGCTCTGTCCAGGAGGCTAGTGCAGGTCGGACGGCACCCGGGCGACGCCGACCGGGCAGCTCAGCCCGTTCGGGCCGTGGTTGCAATAACCGTTCGGGTTCTTCGTGGGCGCCAAATACTGCTGGTGCATGTCCTCGGCGAAGTAGTACTCGCCGAGCCGGTCGATCTCGGTGGTGATCTCGCCCTTGCCGGCCCGCGCCACGATCGGTGCGAACGCGTCCCGGGACGCCTGGGCGGTGGCGAGCTGCTCGTCCGTGGTCACGTAGATCGTCGACCGGTACTGGGTGCCCACGTCGTTGCCCTGGCGCATGCCCTGGGTCGGGTCGTGGTTCTCCCAGAAGACCTTCAGCAGGTCCTCGTAGCTGATCGTGGCGGGGTCGTAGACCACCTGGACCACCTCGGCGTGCCCCGTCATCCCCGAGCACACCTCCTCGTACGTCGGGTTCGGCGTGATGCCGCCCGCGTAGCCGGCGGACGTGGTGATCACACCCGGCAGCGTCCAGAACAGCCGCTCGGCGCCCCAGAAACAGCCCATGCCGAACACGGCCACCTGGGCGCCCTCCGGGAAGGGACCCTTGAGCGGGGTGCCCAGCACCTCGTGCCGGTCCGCGATCGGCATCGCGATCAGGCGACCCGGCAGGGCCTGGTCGGAGGTGGGCAGTTCGGCCTTCATGCGGCGCAGGAACACGGTGGGACTCCTCTCGTAACTCTCCCAGCGTGCAACACCGCCGGATCCGCCTTCCTTACCCGCTCCACCCACACTCAGGCGACCGCCGCCCACGAGAAGGTCACAGCCGTCCCCCGGGTAGCGGCGGCGCGCTCGGGCCGGTCACGCCTGCCACCCGCTCCGTCACTCCTGGTGACATGGCCCGCTGGCCGCGCCTCCCTCGCCTCACCCGCTTTGCTCTGCATCCCTATATGCAACAGTCACGCTGGGTGGTGGCTAGTCCTGTCCTGGCGGCGCCAGCGTTTCGTGTCGCGGCAGGTCAGTGGCCTGGTGCGGATATGGCTGCAGAGCAAAGGGCGCGAGATGGCACCCGGAGCGCCCCGCGCGCCCGTCGCAGAGCGTGACGCATGGTCATCGTTACCGTATGTGACGAAGGGTGTCGAGAGGTGCGCGTCAGGGGAGTCCTGCCGCCCGCCACGCCTGCCCCGCTTCGCGTGGGCTGTCGCGTTCGCCCCGGTTCTCCGCCCGCTCTTCTTGCCTCCGCCGGCCCCGCTGGCCTCTGCCCGCTCCGCTGGCCTCTGCCCGCTCCGCTGGCCTCCGCCCGCTCCGCTGGCCTCCGCCCGGCCTCCGCCCGCTCCGCCCGCCTCCGGGCGGCTGGGGCGCGTCAGAGGGCTGCGGTGATGCGGGCGGCGTAGGTCTCGGCCTCGGCGTCGTCGGCGTAGCGGGTGCGCGGCCAGAAGAAGCCGCGCAGGCCGTCGCCCTTCGTGCGTGGCACGACGTGCGTGTGCAGGTGGGGGACGGACTGGGACACCTTGTTGTTCATCGCCACGAACGTCCCACCGGCCTCCGTGCCGGTCTCCACGGCGACCGCGAGCCGCCGCACCAGGCCGAAGTAGCCGGCCAGCGCCTCGGCGGGCAGGTCGGCCAGGGCGACCAGGTGCGTGCGCGGCACCACCAGCACGTGGCCCTTGAAGACCGGCCGGGTGTCCAGGAACGCCACCCCGTCGGGCTCGTCGGCGACCCGGAAGGCGGGAGTCTCGCCGGCCACGATCCCGCAGAACACGCACCCGCTCATCCGTCCAGGCTATGCCGGCCGCCCGGATGGGAGACGCCCCCGCGCCGGCCCGCCGCCGTGGGCGCGGACCCGACAGCACCGTTCCGTTCCAGCCTTCGGGACGGGGGATTAGCCTCACGGGATGAGTCACGGCTTCGACACGCTCGCCATCCACGCCGGCCAGGACCCCGAGGCCCGCACCGGCGCGGTGATCCCACCGATCTACCAGACCAGCACCTACGCCCAGGACGCCGTCGGCGCGCCCCGGCTGGGCTACGAGTACAGCCGCTCCGGCAACCCGACCCGCGACGCCCTCCAGGAGTGCCTCGCCGCGCTGGAGGGCGGCCCGGTCGGGCTCGCCTTCGCCAGCGGCCTGGCCGCCGAGGACACCCTGCTGCGTACCGTCTGCAAGCCGGGCGACCACGTGGTGATCCCCGACGACGCGTACGGCGGCACGTACCGGCTCTTCGCCCGGGTGGCCGAGCGCTGGGGGCTGGACTTCACGCCGGCGAAGGTCTCCGACCCCGACGCGATCCGGGCCGCCGTCGAGCCGGGCCGGACCCGGATCGTCTGGGTGGAGACGCCCACCAACCCGCTGCTCGGCATCGCCGACATCGCCGCGCTGGCCGGCGTCGCGCACGACGCGGGCGCCCTGCTGGTCGTCGACAACACGTTCGCCTCGCCGTACCTCCAGCAGCCGATCGCGCACGGCGCGGACGTGGTGGTGCACTCGACCACCAAGTACATCGGCGGCCACTCCGACGTGGTCGGTGGCGCGCTGGTCGCGGCCGACGCCGGGCTCGGCGAGGAGCTGCGCTACCACCAGAACGCGATGGGCGCGATCAACGGGCCCTTCGACGCGTGGCTGACCCTGCGCGGCATCAAGACCCTGGGCGTACGCATGGACCGGCACTGCGACAACGCCGAGCGGATCGCGGCCTATCTGGACGGGCACGCCAAGGTCGGTCAGGTGATCTACCCGGGGCTTCCCGCGCACCCGGGCCACGAGGTGGCCGCGAAGCAGATGCGCCGCTTCGGCGGCATGATCTCGTTCCGGGCCGCCGGCGGCGAGGAGCACGCCGTCGAGATCTGCAACCGGACGAAGCTCTTCATCCTCGCCGAGTCGCTCGGCGGCGTGGAATCCCTGATCGAGCACCCGGGCCGGATGACACACGCAAGTGCTGCCGGCTCGCCGCTTGAAGTTCCCGGCGATCTCGTGCGACTGTCTGTCGGCATCGAGACGGTCGACGACCTGCTCGCCGATCTGGAGCAGGCGCTGGGCTGACCGCTGGCTGGGAGGGTGGCCGTGCAGGACATCATGCCGACCTGGGTGGGGGCGACCGCCAAGCAGATCGCCCGGGGCGTACGCCGGGGCGACGTCACGGCCACCCAGGTCGTCGCCGACCACCTGGACCACATCGCCCGGGTCGACGCCGACCTCGCCGCGTTCCGCACGGTACGCGGCGGGGAGGCGATCACCGAGGCGGAGAAGGTCGACGAGCAGGAGGACCTGGCCAACCTCCCGCTGGCCGGGGTGCCGGTGGCGGTCAAGGAGAACACCGCCGTCGCCGGTCTGCCCACCTGGAACGGGTCGGCGGCGGTGCGTACGCCGGTGGCCGAGGCCGACCACGAGGTGGTCCGGCGGCTGCGCGGTGCCGGCGCGGTGATCCTCGGGGTGACCCGGATGCCGGAGCTCGGCCTCTGGGGCCTCACCGACGACGAGACGGCCGTGACCCGCAACCCCTGGGACACCCGGCGTACCCCCGGGGGCTCGTCCGGCGGCGCGGCCGCGGCCGTGGCCGCCGGCCTGGTGCCGATCGCCCACGGCAACGACGGCCTCGGCTCGATCCGCATCCCGGCGGCCTGCTGCGGCCTGGTCGGGCTCAAGCCGGGCCGGGGCGTGGTCCCGTGCCAGCTCGGCGCGGACGACTGGTTCGGGCTGACCGAGCACGGCATGCTGACCAGCACGGTCGCCGACGCGGCCGTCGGCTTCTCGGTGCTGGCCGGCCGCCGCCCGGACAAGCTGGTGCCGCCGCAGCGGCTGCGGGTGGGCGTCTCGCTCCGCTCGCCGGTGCGGGGCGTGCACGCCGACGCCCCCAACCGGGACGCGGTCGCCGCCGCCGGCCGGCTGCTCGCAGGCGCGGGGCACGACACGGTGCCGGCCGACCCGGTCTACCCGACGGCCCTGGGGCTCCAGGGCATCGCCACCTGGCTCGCCGCGGCCGCCGCCGACGTCCGCGCCGCCGGGCTGGACCGGCGCGGCCTCCAGCGGCGCAGCCGCCGGCACGTCGCCCTCGGCGAGTGGGCGCAGCGGCGCGGGTACGTCCGGGAGGCCGACCGGGCCGCCTGGCGTGAGCGGTCGATCGGCTTCTTCGCCGACCACTCGATCGACCTGCTGCTCACGCCGGCCCTGGCGACCGTGCCACCGGAGGCCGACGGCTGGTCCGGCCGGTCCTGGCGGGCCAACATGCTGACCAGCATCCGGTACGCCCCGTTCGCCGCGCCGTGGAACATCGCCGGCCTGCCTGCGCTGGTGGTGCCGGTCGGCCGCCGCCCGGACGGGCTGCCGGTCGCCGTGCAGCTGATCGGCCCGCCCGGCAGCGAGCTGCTGCTGCTCGGCATCGCCGGCCAGTTCGAGATGCAGGCACCCTGGTCCCGGCACGCCCCCGGCTACCCGCGGATCCCCGCCCCCGTCTGAGGGGTGGCGTGCCGCGCGTCGGCGCGGGTGGCGGGTGGCACGATCAGGGCATGACGGAACTGGTCGGTCTCGCCGACGTACGGGCCGCGCGGGAACTTCTCGCCGACGTCGTCCGCACCACCCCGCTGGAGCCCTCCCGGCCGCTCAGCGCGGCGCTGGGCGGGCCGACGTGGCTCAAGTGCGAGAACCTGCAACGCGCCGGCTCGTACAAGGTGCGCGGCGCGTACGTGCGGATCTCCCGGCTGTCGGAGGCGGAGCGGGCCGACGGAGTCGTCGCGGCGAGCGCCGGCAACCACGCCCAGGGTGTCGCGCTCGCCGCCGGCCTCGTCGGTACGCACGCCACGGTCTTCATGCCGGTGAACGCGCCCCTGCCGAAGGTCGCCGCCACCAAGGGCTACGGCGCCCAGGTCGAGCTGGTCGGCAACACCGTCGACGAGTCCCTGGTCGCGGCGCAGAACTACGCCGAGCGGACGGGCGCGACGCTGATCCACCCGTTCGACCACCGGGACGTGATCGCCGGCCAGGGCACGGTGGCACTGGAGATCCTCGAACAGTGCCCCGAGGTCAGGACGATCATCACGGGGGTGGGCGGCGGCGGGCTGGTCTCCGGCATGGCGGTGGCGGCCAAGGCGCTGCGGCCCGACGTGCGGATCATCGGGGTGCAGGCCGCCGGCGCCGCCGCCTTCCCGCCCTCCCTGGTGGCCGGCGAGCCGGTACGCCTCCCGTCGTTCGGCACCATCGCGGACGGCATCGCCGTCGGCCGGCCGGGGGAACTGACCTTCACCCACGTCCGCAAGCTGGTGGACGAGATCGTCACGGTCTCCGAGGAGGACATCTCCCGGGCGCTGCTGATGCTGCTGGAGCGGGGCAAGCAGGTGGTGGAGCCGGCCGGCGCGGTGGGCGTGGCCGCGCTGCTGGCGGGCGTCGTCGAGGTGCAGGCGCCGGTGGTGGCGGTGCTCTCCGGCGGCAACATCGACCCGCTGCTGATGTTGCGGGTGATCGAGCACGGCCTCGCCGCCGCCGGACGCTACCTGCGGGTGACGGTGCGCTGCTCGGACCGCCCCGGCCAGCTCGCGTCGCTGCTCGGCGAGATCGCCGAGCACCGGGCGAACGTGGTGGACGTGGAGCACCAGCGGGCCAATCCGCACCTGCGCCTGGGCGAGGTGGAGGTGGCCCTGTCGGTGGAGACCCGGGGGGTCGAGCACTCCGACACGCTGATCAGCGCGTTGCGGGCCAGCGGCTACCAGGTGGTCTTCGCCGGCGAGGCGTGACACCGGGACCGGTGCCACGCCTCGCGGGGTCGCTCGTCGTCGCCCGGCCGGATCGGCGCTCGGGCGGCCGTGTCGCCAGCCCGGGCCGCCTCGGCCCGGCGGGGGCTCAGCCGGAGAACGGCTCGAAGCTGACCACGGTCACCTTGATGTCGGCCCCGCTGGGGGCGGTGTAGGTGCAGGTCTGGCCGGCCCGGCCGCCCAGGATCGCCTGGCCCAGCGCCGACTCCGGGCTGTAGACCGTCAGCTCGGTGGTCGACGCGATCTCCCGGGAGCCGAGCAGGAAGGTCTCGGTGTCGTCCTTGTCGTCGTCGAAGTAGATCGTCACGACCATGCCGGGCGACACCGCGTCGGCGGCCTGCGCCCCGCCCACCTTGGCGGTGCGGAGCAGTTCCTTGAGGTAGAGGATGCGCCCCTCGGCCTTGCCCTGCTCCTCGCGGGCGGCGTGGTAGCCACCGTTCTCCCGCAGGTCGCCCTCCTCGCGGCGGGCGTTGATCTCGGCGGCGATGACCGGCCGGTTGGCGATCAGCTCGTCGAGCTCGCCCTGGAGCCGGTCGAACGCGTCCTGGGACAGCCAGGTGGCGGGCGCCTCGTTGCCAGTGGACACAGGCGTTCTCCTCGTTCGTGCGTGCTGGCTGACAGGTGAACTTCCAAGTTACCAGTGCGGTACGACACAGGGCGCGCTCGAACACCGGCGGTACCCCCGGTGCCCGGGCCGCCGAGGCTGTCCGGGCCGCGCGCCCGAGCCCGCGCCGTGGCCGCTCAGCCCGCGGGCCGGCAGCGCAGCACCTCGCCGACGAAGGGGCGGGCGGTGGTGGCCAGCCGGTGCTGCGCGGTCACCTGCCGCTGGTCGGGCCGGGCGGTCACCGTCACCTCTTCCCGGCCCACCTCGGCGCCGTCGCGGTCCCGGGCGCGCAGCAGGCAGACCGCCGAGCCGCCCTTCGGCACGGTGACCCGGAAGTCGACAAGCACCTGGCTGTCGGTGATCCCCGTGTAGGTGATCACCTCGGCGTCGTAGTTCGGGTCGCCGTACTGCCGGTAGAGCCGCACCGCGACCAGGGTCATGACCGCGACCAGGGCGACCACCAGCAGCGCCACCAGCAGCGGCCGGCGCCGCCCGGGCTCCCGGCGGCGGCCGTACCGACCGGGCGGGAAGGCCGGCGCGCCCGGCGGAAGTGTGGCGTGCGTCTCGGTCACCGGCGGGTATCTCCTGGCGTCGTTGTCGGGGGCATCGGCAA
The DNA here is from genome assembly GCF_008806585.1 of Micromonospora sp. AMSO12t. Lineage (NCBI taxonomy): Bacteria > Bacillati > Actinomycetota > Actinomycetes > Micromonosporales > Micromonosporaceae > Micromonospora > Micromonospora sp. AMSO12t. The sequence continues at coordinate 13,531 of NZ_WAAS01000054.1, read as the reverse complement.
GAATGGCAGGGTTCCATCTTCCCAGCCCGTCACGTCGTCAAATATGACAGGTCGGCACCGGCAGGTCCCGGCGCGGGGGGAAGATTCCGGCAGGTCAGCCGGGCGGTCCCGCGGGGGGTCCGCCGGGGCCAGAGACGAGGAGCGCCGACGTTGGCAGAGCAACTGCGACTGATGGCCGTCCACGCACACCCCGACGACGAGTCGAGCAAGGGCGCCGCGACCATGGCGAAGTACGTCGCCGAGGGCGTGGACGTCCTGGTGGTCACGTGCACCGGCGGCGAGCGCGGCAGCGTGTTGAACCCGAAGATGGACCGACCGGACGTCTGGGCCAACATCGCCGACGTCCGCCGGGCGGAGATGGACGCCGCGCGGGCGATCCTCGGCGTCGAGCAGGCGTGGCTCGGCTTCGTCGACTCCGGCCTGCCCGAGGGCGACCCGCTCCCGCCGCTGCCCGAGGGCTGCTTCGCCCTCCAGGACGTCGAGGTGGCCGCCGGCCCGCTGGTGCGGCTGATGCGCCAGTTCCGTCCGCACGTCGTGACGACGTACGACGAGGAGGGCGGCTACCCGCACCCCGACCACATCATGACCCACAAGGTCAGCGTGGCCGCGTTCGAGGCCGCCGGCGACCCGGAGCGCTATCCGGAGCTGGGCGAGCCGTGGCAGCCGCTCAAGCTCTACTACGACATCGGCTTCTCCCGGGGCAAGATCATGGCGCTGCACGAGACGCTGCTCGCCGCCGGCCTGACGTCGCCCTACGAGGAGTGGATCAAGCGCTGGGAGGACCGCACCGACAAGGGCCCCCGGATCACGACCCGGGTCGAGTGCGCCGACTACTTCCCGGTCCGCGACGACGCGCTGCGCGCCCACGCCACCCAGATCGACCCGGACGGCTTCTGGTTCCAGGTGCCGATGGAGATGCAGCGGCGGGCGTGGCCGACGGAGGACTTCGAGCTGGTGCGCTCGCTGGTCGACAGCCCGCTGCCCGAGTCGGACCTCTTCGCCGGGGTGCGCGAGACGGCCCATGCCCGCTGATCCGGGCCGGGGCTACCCTGGTCACCAACCGCACACCGGAGGAACGCCATGCTGACCGCCGCAGAGGTGCTCGCCCAGAACAACTTCGGGGACACCCGCACGGGTGGCCTGGCCGGGCCGATGGGCCTCTTCCTCATCCTCGTTCTGGCCACCGCCACCGTCCTGCTGATCCGCAACATGAACTCCCGGCTGCGTCGGCTGCCCGACCGGTTCCCCCAGCAGGGCCCGCCGGCGACCCCCGACCAGGCGGACGCGGCAGTCGTCGATCCGACAGAAGGTGCGCTGACGCAGGATTCATCCTCCGCCGCTCCCACCGGGCGTCAGCAGCGTCGCAACGGCTAGTCCGCCCATGATTCACGTCGAACCCGGTCGTCGCCCCCTGTTGCGGCCACCGGGTTTGCCTTAGCCTCTCGCCGGGGGGACCAAGAGTTCCCGAGCCGTGCGCGGGAGGGGGCGCCGATGACCACCACACCACCGGTCGCCCGTCGTACCGGCGAGCGGCCCGCAGGCGGAGCGGCCCGGTGACCTCCGGCAGGGCCGGCGAGTCGACCGACCGGGTCGAAGCCCGCGGCACCCCCGCGCGGCTGCTCCTGCTCACCGCTGCCGTCGCGCTGACCGCGCTGGTCGCCGCCGGGCTGGGGTGGACCGCCCCGACCCACCTTCCCGCCGACGACCCGCTCGGCGGGCCGGCCCGCTTCGGCCTCGCCGTCGCCGTGTTCGCCGTCGCCCAGTTGGCCCGGCTGCGCTTCCGCACCGCCGCCGGGATGGTGAGCATCACCTGGGGCGAAGCCGCGCTGATCATCTGCCTCTACCTGACGCCCACCGGCTGGCTCCCCTCCGCCGCGCTCCTCGGCGCCGCGCTCGCCTGGTCGGCCATGTCGCTGCTCGGCGACCGGCGGCCGGTGCTGGAGGTCGTCCGGATCACGGCGTCGCTGACCGCCGCCACCGCCCTGGCCGTCTCCGTCACCACCGTGCTCGGCGAGCCGCTGCTGGCGACGCCGACCCCGGCGCTCGCCCTGGCCGTGCTCGCGGGCTCGGTCGCCTACCTTCTCGCCACCGCCTGGCTCGGCGGCGCCACCCTGGCGCTGCGGCACGGCATCCCCGTGGCGCCGCCGCTGCTCGCCGCGCTGCGGGGCAAGCTGCTGATGTTCGTCGGCAACGTGGCCGTCGGCCTGGTCGTGGTGGCACTGCTGGAACTCGACGCGCGCTGGCTGCTGCTGCTCCCACCGCCGCTCTGGCTGCTCCAGCAGACCTACCGGCACCGGCTCCGCGCCGACCAGGAGCGGCGCACCTGGCGGGCCTTCGCCGAGGCCACCGCCGCGCTCAACCAGCTCGACGAGCGGGGCGTCGCCACGGCCGCCGTGACGGGCGCGCTGACCCTGTTCAACGCCGAACTCGTCGACGTCGACGTGGCCCGGGGCGACGGCCGGTGGCGGCGCTACCGGGGCGACCCGGGCGGCCAGCTGGTCGACCGGGAGGTCGCACCGCCCGGCCGGACCGAGCCGGAGGACCACGAGCTGGTGCGTACCCTCTCCGTGGGGGCCTCCCGGGTGGGCGAGCTGCGGGTCCGGTTCCCGCGCTGCGCGCCACCCAACGCCCGGGAACGCGACGCCGTGGCCGCGTTCGGCGACGCGCTCGCCGCCGCGCTGCACGACGCCGCGACCCACCGCGAGCTGCGCCTGGTCACCGCCCGCTCGTCGTACGAGGCGGTGCACGACCAGCTCACCGGGCTGGTGAACCGGTCGGCCCTGCTCAGCAAGGGCGACCAGGCGCTGCGCCAGCTCGCCCACGACCACCCGGTGGCGCTGCTGCTGCTCGACATCGACCAGTTCAAGGAGGTCAACGACACCCTCGGGCATGCGGCCGGCGACCAGCTGCTGCGGTTGACCGCCAACCGGCTGGGCGCCCTTGCCCGCCCCGGGGACCTGCTCGCCCGCCTCGGCGGCGACGAGTTCGCGTTGCTGCTGACGTCGGTCCCGGTGATCGGCGACCGGGCCGCCCCCATGGCGTACGCGCTGCGGCAGGCCCGCGAGATCGCCGAGCGGCTCGCCGCGCCGACCGAGGTGGCCGGGGTGCGGATGTCCGTCGAGGTCTCCGTCGGGGTGGTGGTCGCCGACGCCGGCACCGCCGACCTGACCGAGCTGCTGCGCCGGGCCGACATCGCCATGTACCAGGCCAAGGAGGGCGGCGGCAGCGTCGCCGCGTACGACTCCGCCCGGGACGCCGCCAGCACCGATCAGCTGGCCCTGCTGGCCGAGCTGCGCGAGGCGCTGAAGACCGACGACCAGCTCGTGCTGGCGTTGCAGCCGGCGGTCGACCTGACCACCGGCGCCCCGACGGGGGTGGAGGCCCTGATCCGCTGGCGGCACCCGCGCCGGGGCTGGCTCGGGCCGCACGACTTCATCCGCCCGGTGGAGAACAGCGAGCAGCTCGGCACCTTCACCCGCTACGTGCTGGACAAGGCGCTCGCCGTCGCCGCCGGCTGGGCCCGCGACGGGCTCGACGTGCCGATCTCGGTCAACCTGTCGGCGCGCAGCCTGCTCGACCCCCGCCTGCCCACCGAGATCGCCGACGCCCTGCGCCGGCACCAGGTGCCGCCGGACCGGCTGGTCCTGGAGATCACCGAGACTGTGGTGATGAGCGAGCTGGAGGTCATTGACGAGGTGCTCGCCACCCTGCGGTCGATGGGCGTGCAGCTCGCCGTCGACGACTTCGGCACGGGCTTCTCCTCGCTGACGTTCCTCACCCGGATCGCGGTGGACGAGCTCAAGGTGGACCGTTCCTTCGTGATCCGGATGGCCGACTCCCCGGAGGCGGCGGCGATCGTACGGACCACCGTCGGCCTCGCCCACGAGCTGGGGCTACGGGTGGTCGCCGAGGGCGTGGAGACCGCCGAGCAACGCCTCGCGCTGGCCGAGCTGGGCTGCACGGCCGCCCAGGGCTACCACTTCTTCAAGCCGATGCCGGCCGACAAGATCGGCGCGGTCCTCGGCACCCTGCTCGACGAGGCCCGCCCCAACGTCTTCCCGCTGCGCGCCGACGGCGCCTCCTGACCCCACCCGCCGCACGGCCGGTCCACGTCGGAGCGCGGGCGGGCGCGTCACCGGGTGGTTATGGTCGTCGGGTGAACCGACTCGCTGACGCCACGAGCCCGTACCTGCTCCAGCACGCCGACAACCCGGTCGACTGGTGGCCGTGGTGCGACGAGGCGTTCGCCGAGGCGAAACGCCGGGACGTGCCGGTGCTCATCTCGGTCGGCTACGCCGCCTGCCACTGGTGCCACGTGATGGCCCACGAGTCGTTCGAGAACGAGCAGGTCGGCGCGCTCATGAACGACGACTTCGTCTGCGTCAAGGTGGACCGCGAGGAACGCCCCGACGTCGACGCCGTCTACATGACCGCCACCCAGGCGATGACCGGGCAGGGCGGGTGGCCGATGACCGTCTTCGCCACGCCCGACGGCACCCCGTTCTTCTGCGGCACCTACTTCCCCCGGGCGAACTTCGTCCGGCTGCTCCAGTCGGTCGCCGCGGCCTGGCGGGACCAGCGCGACGCCGTCGTCCAGCAGGGCGCCGCCGTGGTCGAGGCGATCGGCGGCGCGCAGGCGGTGGGCGGGCCCACCGCGCCGCTGGACGCCGCGCTGCTCGACGCCGCGGCCGACCAGCTCGCCAAGGAGTACGACGAGGTGAACGGCGGTTTCGGCGGCGCGCCGAAGTTCCCGCCGCACATGAACCTGCTCTTCCTGCTGCGGCACCACCAGCGCACCGGCTCGCCGCGCAGCCTGGAGATCGCCCGGCACACGTGCGAGGCGATGGCCCGGGGCGGCATCTACGACCAGCTGGCCGGCGGCTTCGCCCGCTACTCCGTCGACGGGCACTGGACCGTGCCGCACTTCGAGAAGATGCTCTACGACAACGCGCTGCTGCTGCGGGCGTACACCCAGCTCTGGCGCCTGGCCGGCGATCCCCTCGCCGCCCGGGTCGCCGCCGAGACCGCCGCGTTCATGATCGACGACCTGGGCACCCCCGAGGGCGGCCTGGCCTCCGCCCTCGACGCCGACACCGAGGGCGTCGAGGGGCTCACCTACTCCTGGACGCCGGCCCAGCTCGTCGAGGTGCTGGGGGAGGACGACGGCCGCTTCGCCGCCGACCTGTTCGCGGTCACCGACGAGGGCACGTTCGAGCACGGCACGAGCGTGCTGCGGCTGGCCCGGGACGTCGACGACGTCGCCCCTGAGGTGGCCGCCCGGTGGGAGCGGATCCGGGCCCGGCTGCGCGAGGTCCGCGACGCCCGACCCCAACCGGCCCGCGACGACAAGGTGGTCGCCGCCTGGAACGGGCTCGCGGTCACCGCGCTGGTCGAGCACGCCGCGGTCACCGGGGATCCCGTCACCGCCGCCGCGGCGGTCCGGATCGGCGAGGTGCTGGCCGACCGCCACATCGTGGCCGGGCGGCTGCGCCGTGTCTCGCGCGGTGGCGTCGTCGGCGAGCCGGCCGGGGTGCTGGAGGACCACGGCTGCGTGGCCGAGGCGTTCTGCGCCCTGCACCAGCTCACCGGCGAGGGGCGCTGGCTGGAACTGGCGGGTGGACTGCTCGACGTCGCGCTGGAGCGGTTCGCCGCGCCGGGCGGCGCCTTCTACGACACCGCCGACGACGCCGAACGGCTGGTCAGCCGACCGGCCGACCCCACCGACAACGCCACCCCGTCCGGGCGCTCGGCGATAGTCGCGGCGCTGGTCGCGTACGCGGCGCTGACCGGGGAGACCCGCTACCGGGAGGCCGCCGAGGCCGCCCTGTCGACCGTGGCGCCCATCGTCGGCCGGCACGCCCGGTTCACCGGCTACGCGGCCACCGTCGGCGAGGCGCTGCTCTCCGGGCCGTACGAGATCGCGGTGGTCACCGACGAGCCGACCGGGGACCCACTGGTCGCGGCGGCACACCGGCACGCCCCGCCCGGCGCGGTGATCGTGGCGGGCCGCCCGGGCCAGCCCGGGGTGCCGCTGCTCGCCGACCGGCCGATGGTCGACGGGCGGCCCACGGCGTACGCCTGCCGGGGTTTCGTCTGCGAGCGCCCGGTGACGACGGTGGACGACCTGGTCGCCCAGCTCGGCCGGCGCTGACGCTCTCACCCGACCCTGAGGCTTCCGGCCGTCGCTCAGGCTGCCGCCCGGGTGCGGGGGTGCCTCCGGTCCGTGCCGGTGCTCACGGCCAGAGTTGCTCGCGTTCCCAGCCCGTGCCGGTGCGGCGGTAGCGCAGCCGGACGTGCCGGCGCTGCGCGTCCGCCTGCCAGAACTCGACGAGGTGCGGCGCGACCGCGTAGACGGTGTGCGTCTTGGCGACCAGATCGGGGTCGGTGGCCAGCCGCTTCCGGATCCGGGCCAGCTCGCGGTCCAACTCGGCGCGGTCGGTGAGCACGTCGCTCTGCCGGCCGGCCAGTCCGGCCATCCGTGACCCTTCGGGCCGTGCCAGGAAGTCGGCCCGGGAGACGTCGGGGTCCGCCGGGGCGGCGATTCCCCGCACCCGGACCTGGCGGCCCTGCTCGCGCCAGTGGAAGCTGAGCGCGGTCCGGGGGTTCTCGGCGAGCTGGCGGCCCTTGGCGCTGGCCGAACTGGTGGCGAAGTGCCAGCCGGCCTCGTCGAGGTCCTTCAGGATCAGCACCCGGGCGTCCGGCATGCCGTCGGCGTCGACGGTGGAAACGGTCATCGCGTGCGGCTCGTCGACGCCCGCGTCGATCGCACCGGCCATCCACTCGACGAAGAGGGCCAGCGGCTCGGCCGGGGCGGCGGCAGGATCGAACGACGGCATGTCGTGCGCGAGCACCGGCAGGCCACGGAGCAGACTGCGAATCGTCATGCCATGATCCTTTCAGCAGCGGCGGTGGGTGTTCGATGCGCCATCCGGCGGCGCAGGTGGCGGGGCGTCCCGATAGGCTGGCGCCGCTATGGATTCCCGTACCGGTCTGCCCGTTGTCGGCATGGTGGGCGGCGGCCAGCTGGCCCGGATGACCCACCAGTCCGCGATCGCCCTCGGCCAGTCGCTGCGCGTGCTCGCGCTGGCCCCCGACGACGGCGCCGCGCTGGTCGCCGCCGACGTCCAGTACGGCGACCACACCGACCTCGCCGCGCTGCGCACCTTCGCCAAGGCCTGCGACGTGGTCACCTTCGACCACGAGCACGTCCCCACCGAGCACATCCGCACGCTGGCCGCCGAGGGCGTGAAGCTCTTCCCACCGGCCGACGCGCTGCTGCACGCCCAGGACAAGCGGGTCATGCGGGAGCGGCTCGGCGAGCTGGGCGCGCCGAACCCGGCGTGGCGACCCGTCGCCGAGCCCGCCGACCTGGCGGCGTTCGGCGACGAGATCGGCTGGCCGATGGTGCTCAAGGCGGCCCGCGGCGGGTACGACGGCCGGGGCGTCTGGATGGTCGACGACGCGGCGCAGGCCGAGGAGCTGGCCACGACCCTGCTGGCCGGTGGCACCCGGCTGATCGTCGAGGAGCGGGTGCCGCTGCGCCGGGAGCTGGCCGTGCAGGTGGCGCGCTCGCCGTTCGGGCAGGTCGCCGCGTACCCGGTGGTCGAGACGGTGCAGCGCGACGGCATCTGCGTCGAGGTGCTCGCCCCCGCACCGGGCCTGCCGGAGGAGCTGGCGGTCGCCGCCCAGCAGCTCGCCATCGACCTGGCCACCGCGCTCGGCGTGGTCGGCCTGCTCGCCGTGGAGCTGTTCGAGGTCGCCGACCGGGCCGCGCCCGGGGGTAGCCGGATCGTGGTGAACGAGCTGGCGATGCGGCCGCACAACTCGGGGCACTGGACCATCGAGGGCGCACGCACGTCGCAGTTCGAGCAGCACCTGCGGGCGGTGCTCGACTACCCGATGGGCGACACCTCGCTGACCGCTCCCGTGGTGGTGATGGCGAACGTCCTCGGTGGCGAGCCGGGCGGGATGTCGATCGACGAGCGGCTGCACCACCTCTTCGCGGCCGAGCCGGGTGCCAAGGTGCACCTCTACGGCAAGCAGGTGCGGCCCGGCCGCAAGATCGGGCACGTCACGGTGCTCGGGGACGACCTGGACGACGTACGGACGCGGGCCGCGCGAGCCGCCCGCTGGTTGCGGGAGGGGCGGGCGTGAGCACCGTTGGACTGATCATGGGCAGCGACTCGGACTGGCCGACGATGAAGGCCGCTGCCGAGGTGCTGGACGAGTTCGAGGTGCCGTACGAGGTCGAGGTCGTCTCGGCGCACCGTACCCCGATCAAGATGATCGACTACGGGCGCGCCGCAGCCGACCGGGGCCTGAAGGTCATCATCGCCGGGGCGGGTGGCGCCGCCGCCCTGCCCGGGATGGTCGCCTCGGTCACCCCGCTGCCCGTGATCGGCGTCCCGGTGCCGTTGAAGCACCTCGACGGGATGGACTCGCTGCTCTCCATCGTGCAGATGCCGGCCGGCGTGCCGGTAGCCACCGTGTCGATCGGCAACGCCCGCAACGCCGGGCTGCTCGCCGTCCGCATCCTGGCCGCCGCCGACCGTGCCCTGCTCGACCGGATGTCGGCCTACCAGGCCGACCTGGAGCAGTTGGTCGCCGAGAAGGACGCGGCCCTGCGCGCCTCCCTCGCCTGACGTCTCCGCGCCGGCCGGACCCTGAGACTCGTCACTGTGGGTGACGGACGCCCGGGTTGCGCAGGGTTGCGGTGGCGGCTCGGGGCGCCAACCCCTCCTCCGCCCCTTTGCTCTGCATGCCTCCGCGCACCAGCGTCCTGAGCTGGGGTTTCCGCAAAGTCGCGGTGGTTGACGCCTCAAGCATTCGTCACGCACGGTGACTGTTGCATCGATGGGTGCAGAGCAAAGGGAAGACGGGGCAAGTGCCCGGTCGAGCCGAGAAATCACGCTACGTGTTCTCCGGGTCGGTGATCCAACGGCCGGCCTCTCGACGGGGCCAATCAGCAGTGGCAACTGATCGCGGGGGACGGACCCCCGCCGATCTCATCGCATGCCGCGCAGGGCCGTCTGGAGGCGTTCCTGGGCCCGGCGCCGGCGTTCGTTGCTCGCACCGAGCGCCAGCAGCAGGATGCCGACGGGGATCAGGGCCAGCCACGGGCCCAGGCTGAACAGGGCGTGCACCGCCGCGATCGCCGTCACGGCGGCGCCCACGATCACCGGCGCCTGCTGCTGGCTCATCGACCCGAAGACGAGGACGGCCACGGCGCCGAGCAGCAGCAGCACCTGGCGCAGCGTGCTGGAGTCGGTGGCCAGCACGATCGCCAGGGTCGGCACGAACGCGGCGACCAGCGCGGGCCCGTACGCGACCCAGCTGCTCAGGTCGGGCCGGTGCCGCAACTCCAGCACGCCGACGAGCAGGGCGAGTGCCGCGAACGGCAGCGTGTAGGCCTCCGGCAGCGCCACGTCGGCCACCCGCATCAGGATCCACCAGGCGGCGATCTCGCAGACCACCACCGCCCAGAACAGGATGCGCCGCTCCACCGGCCGGCGGCCCGGTCGGGTCGCCGCCACGCCCAGCACCGCACCCCAGGCGGCCAGCAGCGCCGCGATGTGCCGGGGCGAGTCGAACGCCAACGCCAGGGCGATCAGGGCGGCGGCGTACCCGCTCCACTCGACGGTGGCCGCCTCCCGCTGGGCCTCGGGGCGACGCAGCCGGGGCAGGGTCGCGGCGAACACCTGGAGGGCCGCGCCGACCGCCAGTACGCCGAACGCGGACCAGACGGCCGCGAGGCCGGCCACCAGGCCGGCGGTGAGCACGAAGAGCTGCGCCATCAGCGAGGCGAACAGCCAGCCGAGGATGCGCGCCCGCTGGGTGGTGCCGAAGATCGCGGCCACCGCGCCGACGCCGACCGCGCCGCCCAGGGTGAACAGGGTCAGCTCCCGCGTCGCCAGGCCGCCGACCAGGCCCGCGCTTCCGGCGGCCAGGCCGATGGCGAAGACGAGCACCCGGGCCAGCCGCAGCGAGCGGGCCCGCTCGGCCAGCGGCGGGGGCGGGGTGAGCGCCAGGCCCAGCATCGAGATGGTGAACACGGACAGCGCCGCCAGGGTGCTCGCCGGCCAGCCGTTGCCGAGCGAGACCGGGGTGATCAGCAGGGTGACGGCGGCGCCGGGCAGCACCACCGGCACGGCCCGGGAGCGTCGCCCGCCGCTGAAGCCGGTGGCGGCCAGCGCGGCGGTCGCGGTGAGCAGCAGCGCGGTCAGCACGTGGGTCGCGTCGACCGCGTCGGGGGGCGGGGTGAGCAGCTCCGGCGGCGGCCCCTGCCAGACCCGGCCGAGACTGCGGTGCGGGTCGACCAGGGCGACGACCAGGGACGGCGCGATCGACACCAGCGCCAGGGCGGTGGGCAGCGCGGCGGCGGCGAGCGCACCGGCGGCGGGGCTGACCCGCCAGCGGCGCCGCGTGCCGTCGTCCGGCAGTCGCCGCAGCGCGCCGTCGAGCAGCACCGACCAGCGCCGGACCGGCTGGGCCGCGCCGACCGGCGGTTCCGTCGCGCCCCGCACCAGCTCGGCGAGCACCCCGAGCAGGGCCGCCGCGGCCGCGTAGACGCCGACGGGCATGCCGGCGGGGACGGCGGCCAGGGCGCTCACCGTGGCGCCGCCGACCACCGCCGCGCTCGCCCAGGGCAGGTACTGCGGGATCCGTCGCCGGACGGCGGCCACCGCCGCCAGGCCCAGGCTCGACGCGGCCAACGCGGCGGTGAGCAGCACCTCCGGCGCGCGCCCGAACTCGGCCGCCAGCGCCGCGACGGCGCCCGGGAACGCGAGCAGCGCGGCACCGGCTGCGGCGCCCCCGATCTGGGCGAGGTGCGGCGGCATCCCCTCGGTCTCGATGTCCTCCACCAGCGGCACGGCCAGCGACCGGGCCAGCGCCGCCACCACGATGCCGATCAGCGCGATGCTGCCAAGCGCCAGCGCGGTGGTCCACGGCCGGACCAGTCCCGCCCCGGCGGCGTGCAGGGCGACGACACCGGCCACGACCGCCCGGGACAGGCCGGCGCGGGGGTCGACCGCGGCCACGGCGGCTGCCCCGAAGACCGTGGCGACCATGCCGCCGACCAGGACGGGCGACCACCACGGCAGGTCGAACGCGGCCGGCGCGCCGATCGTGGCGAGCACGGCCGCCGCGCCCGACACGTCGTACTTCCACGGTGGCGGCAGCAGGACGGCGGCGGCGACGCCGAGCAGGGCCAGCGCGACCGGGGCCTGCCACGTCGACCCACCTGTCGGCCCGGCCGGCCAACCGGTCAGGTCACCGGCCCAGATCGGGCCCGGGGTGGCGAGCACCCCCAGGCCGCCCCGCAGCGCGCTCCAGCCGGCCAGCAGCCCGATCAGCACGCCGCCGACGGCGAGGCCGACGATCGGCCCCCGTCGCCACTCCTCCGGCATGGCCCGGGCGGCCACGGCCACCACCAGCACCAGCGCGGCGGCGACGGCGAGCTGCCCGCCGGGGGCGAGCACGGCCGCGATCCGGGCCAGAGTGGCGATCAGGGCGGCGGTCACCGCCGCGGCGGCCAGGTCGGAGCCGTCCAGGGTGAGGTCGGAGCGCCGGCCGGCGTCGATGGGGCCAGCGAACACCACCATCGCGGCGGCGACGAGCAGCAGGCCGCCGACCCAGGCGTCGGCGGCGGTGGCGCCCGGGGCCCCGAAGGCGGCGGCGGTGACCGTGACCGCGCCGAGGGCGGTACCCACCGCCAGCGGCGTCGGGATGCGACGCTGGGAGACCTGCACGATGGCGGCGTGCCCGAGGGTGACGCAGACCGCCAGGAAGCTGGCCGCGAGCACCGGGACGGTGACCTCGCGCAGGCTCGCCGGGGTGGGCGTCGGGTCGACCGGCACGGTCGCGGCGACGAAGGCGGCCACCGCGCCCGGCAGCGCGAACGCCGCGCCCCCGGCCGCCCAGGCCGAGACGGTGTCGGCCGCCGCCGGGGCGAGCCGCATCCGGGGCGCCACGGCGACCAGGACCCCGGCGGCGAACAGGGTGAGCAGGACCGCGGTGGTCAGCGCCGGCCGGGCCAGTCCCGCGCCCGCGCCGAACAGGCCGACGCCGGCGGCGGTCGCCGCGTGCGCCAGCGCCGCGCGTTCGGTGCGGGCGGAGAGCCCGACCACCCCGATGCCGACCGCCGTCAGCACCATCGGCCAGGGCGCCACCGCCCAGCCGAGACCGAACGACGCCGGTACGGCGAGCGCGGTCAGCGCCGCGCCGACCACGGCGAACTCCCGGCGGATCTCGGGCGGCAGGGCCAGCACCGCGGCGACGGTCAGCAGGAAGGCGCTCGCGGCGAGCTGCCAGGCTGCCGGTCCGACGGCCGCCGACAGCTCGACCGGGTAGCGGTCCAGGTCGGCCGCCCAGGCCGGCAGCGCGGCCCGGACGGGGGCGACCCCGGCGCGCAGGGCGCCCCCGGCGACCACCACCCCACTGACCGTGAGCGCCACCGCCGAGGCGAGCTGCGGCCCGCGGCGGGCCGCCTCCGGCACCGCCCGCACGGCCAGCCCGGTCAGCGTGATGACCGCCGCGATCAGCAGCAGCGCCCGCCCGGGGAACGCCACCGAGGCGATCCGGCTCAGCGCGCCGATCACGGCGAGGGTGAAGATCCCGGCGCCGAGGTCGGGCAGCGGCGGCCGGCGCAGCACCAGCGTCCCGGCCAGCCCCACCGCGGCGGCCAGCAGCAGCACCACGCCGGCCCCGGTGGCGACCGGCACGGTGCCCGCGCGGAGCAGGGCGGAGACGGCGTACGCGAGGGCGAGGGCGACCGCCACCCCGTGCAGCACCCAGGTCAGCTCGCGCAGCCACGGCACCGGGCGGGCGGCCGGCACCCGTTCGTGCGCCGGCAGCCCGCCGTCGACCACCTCGCCGACCTCCTCGGGCGCCCCCTCCGGCCGGCTGTCGGCGCGGCGCTGCCGGGGCGTGGCCGGGGACCCGGCGGGTGCCGCCGAGGGCCCGGGCAGGTCCCGCCGGACCGGCCGCTCCACGGTGACCGCGGACCGCGCCAGCCAGAGGTCGAGCAGGGCCACCGCGGTCAGCACGAGCGCCCAGCCGGCCGGGCCGGTGATCCGGTCGGACGCCAGCAGCGGCAGCACCGGCTGCGCGGCCAGCACCGTGGCGAACCGAGGCGCGCGCAGCCCCGTCCAGCCCGCGTAGCCGAAGGAGACGCCGGCGGTGACGGCGAAGATGACGCCGGCGAAGATCGCGCCCGAGGCGCCGCCGTTGCCGATCCGGTCCACCGCCCACAGCGCGTACCCGGCGAGCGGCACCAGGAGCAGGCCGACTGCGGAGATGGTCTCGGCGGTCGAGGTGAGCCCGCGCCGGGCCAGCACCGGCGGGGCGAGCAGCATCAGCACGGTCGCGAGCAGCAGGATGCCCAGCCGGGCCAGCGCGTCCATCGAGCTGGTGGCCACCGCGGCGAAGACCACGGCGGCGACCCCGAGCAGCAGCGCGCCGAGCCCGAGGGGGATGTTCTGCACCTCGCGGGAGGACGCCTCCGGGGGGTGCTCCGGGTCGTCGGCGTCGA
>NZ_WAAS01000053.1:0-33637 GCF_008806585.1 Micromonospora sp. AMSO12t | reverse complement strand
AACCACCGACGCCGCCACTCCGCCCTGGGCTACCTCAGTCCCGCCGACTACGAACAGACCCTCACACCGACTACGCTGCATCAGGTCGCGGCATAACCCGGTGTCCACATCCCGGGGGGGAACCTCAGCAGGGCGGTCACGTCACGCTGGATGGCCTCGGTCGCGGAGCGGTGCAGGGTTTCACCACGGTCCGGGTTGTGGACATAGAACTGCTCGGGGACGCTGGCGAGCAGCGGGTCGGTAGCCGTCACAGGACTCCTCCCGCGGATGCCGGTGAAGCGTGGGCGGTCTCATGAGGGATGGAGCTCGATCCGCAGCCCATCCGTGGTTCTCTGCCGCACCATCCAAAATGGCTCGATCGAGTCGCGCTGAGAGTCGATCATTACGAGTGTTCCCTGCACCCGTGCGTGAGCCGCCTTCTACCCTGCGGCCTCGGGCACTCCGGCGGAGGGCATCGTGGGGGCGAACGGCTTGGTGCCCTCGAACCGCTCCACGTTGATGCTGCCTGTTTTGGATGGAGGGCTGATGCTGGCTCCGCTGCGGTATGGCGCGTTCCGATACCTGGCTGCTGGCCGGCTGGTCAACATGTTGGGCAATGGTGTCGCTCCCATCGCGTTGGCCTTCGCCGTGCTTGATATGACCGGCTCGGTGCGCGACCTGGGCATGGTGGTCGGCGCGCGGTCGCTGATGACCGTGCTGTTCGTGCTCTTCGGTGGGGTGATAGCTGACCGGATTCCGCGTCGGCTGGTGCTGGTCGGCTCCAATGTGCTGAGTGCGCTGACCCAGGCGGTGGTGGCCGCCTTGGTGCTCACCGGCACGGCGACGATCCCGCTGCTGCTGGCGCTCGGTGCGGCCAACGGCATCGTGAGCGCGCTGTCCCAGCCAGCCTCGGCCGCCGCGACGCCGCAGACCGTGCCGCCGGAGTTGATCCAGCCGGCCAACGCGCTCATCCGGCTCGGCATCAACGCGGGCATGATCGGCGGCGCTGCGCTCGGCGGTCTCCTGGTGGCCGCCGTCGGGCCGGGGTGGGGCCTCGCCATCGACGCGCTCACCTTCGCTATCGCGGCTGTCGCGTTTGCCGGAGTCCGGGTCGCTGCCTCGCCGGCGAAGAGCACCCGCACGAGTATCGTTGCCGACCTCCGGGAGGGCTGGACGGAATTCACCGCGCGGACCTGGGTCTGGGTGGTGGTGCTCGGCTTCATGGTCCTCAACGCGGCCCTCGCTGGCGGCGTGAACGTGCTCGGCCCGGCCGTCGCGGACGAGACGATCGGCCGTAGCGCCTGGGGACTGGTGTTGGCGGCGGAAACCGCCGGAATGGTCGTGGGCGGGTTGATCGCCCTGCGGATCCGGGTGCGCCGGCTGCTGTTGCTCGGGGTGGCCTGCATGTTCGCCGAGTCGTTCCTGCTGTTGGGGCTGGCCCTGGCGCCCACCATCGTCGTGCTGTTGACGGCCGCAGTGGCGGTCGGCATTGCCGTCGAGCAGTTCGCGGTGGCCTGGGACACGTCGATGGCGCAGCACATCCCGGCCGACCGACTGGCCCGCGTCTATTCCTATGACATGTTGGGGTCATGGGTCGCCATCCCATTCGGCCAGATCGCGGTCGGACCGGTCGCCGTGGCAATCGGCACCCGCGACACGCTGCTGATCCTGGCGACATTGGTGGTGCTCGCCGTCCTCGGCATGCTGGCCAGCCGGGACGTCCGCCGGCTGCAGGCGGTAGCCCCCGCCCGCGCTGCCGACGCAGCACAGACCGAGCCAGCCGACGGTGAACCGAGCGACGGCCCTACCACGAAGCCCACCGAACCAGCCACCCGCGCCTGACCCAGTCCTCAAGGCCGGCCGGCCGCGCCTTCAGTTCGGAGAGCAGGA
Organism: Micromonospora sp. AMSO12t; assembly: GCF_008806585.1. NCBI lineage: Bacteria > Bacillati > Actinomycetota > Actinomycetes > Micromonosporales > Micromonosporaceae > Micromonospora > Micromonospora sp. AMSO12t. The sequence goes on along the minus strand of NZ_WAAS01000053.1, from coordinate 31,768 downwards.
TCAGCCGCCGCCAGGTACTGCGGCTCACTCTTCTGCCGCCGACCGGGCGTCACGGTGCGTGACGGAGGTGCGGATGCGCAACCTCGGTCGCGCTCCGGCCAGGGTTGCTCCCGTTTGGCTCGACGTTGGAGGTCGGTTCAGGCACGTCGTTGGGTGAGGATCGCGGCTGGTCCTTGCGGGGCTGTTTCAGGCGATGCCGGCTGTGATCAGTTGTTGCCAGATCTCGCTCTGGTCGATGATCTGGACGCCGTTTTTCTCAGCTTTGGTGAGTTTGCTGGCGCCGACGTCGGCGCCCGTGATGAGGAGGTCGGTGTTCGCCGAGACCGAGGACGCGGTGGTGGCGCCGCCCTTCTCGCAGAGACGTTGGAAGGTGGGGCGGGGGACCTTCTCGCCGGAGCGGGGGTCGCTGATCGTGCCGGTGATCACCACCGTTTTGCCGGCTAGTGGGGCGTCGGAGGCGATGACGGGTGGGAGGTCCTCGTCGCGAACGTCCAGGGAGACCCCATGCTGCCGCAGCCGCATCAGTTCGGGCCTCAGTCGGGTGAGATGTTCGATCAGGGACGCGGCAACCTTCGGGCCGATGTCGTCGATGACCACGAGTCGTTCCTCGCCCGCGTCGGCGACCTCTTCGAGTGAGCCGAACCCGGCACGGCACAGCCGTGTGGCGGTGCCTTCGGAGGCCATGGGGATGGCGAGCCCGATCAGTGCCCTGCGCAGCCCCACCCGGCGGCTGGCATCGATCGAGTCGATCATGCGGGTGGCGGAGACCTCGCCGATGCGGTCGAACTCCAGCAGTCTTTCCTTGGTCAGAGTGTAGAAGTCCGACGGGTGCTCGACGGCACCGGCCTCGGCGAGCCGTTCAATCCACACCGGGCCGACGGCCTCGATGTCCGCCGCTGCCCGTGACGCCCAATGGATTAGCCGCCGTACGGTCTGCGCCGGGCAGCCGACGTTGGTGCAGAACAGTTCGCGGCTGCCGCCCTGCTCGGTCAGTGGGTGTTGACAGGACGGGCACGCGGTGGGTGGCACGATCTCCCGTTCCGCGCCCGTGCGTTTGGACTCGTCGAGCACGCCTGCGACGAACGGGATCACGTCGCCGGCGCGGCGTACCAGCACCGTGTCCCCGATCTTGATCCCGCGTGCGCGGATCACTTCCTGGTTGGCCAGTGTCGCACGGGTGACCGTCGTTCCACCGACGAATACCGGCTCTAGCTGGGCGACCGGGGCGATCTTGCCGGTTTTGCCGACGTCCCAGACCACACCGGACAGCACGGTGGTCTTCTCCTCAGCGGCGAACTTGAACGCCAACGCACCACGAGGCGAGTTGGACCGGGTACCGGCGGCCACGTAGGCGTCGCGGTTGGCCAGCCTCAACACGGCGCCGTCCAGATCGTAGTCAAGGTCGTTGCGCCGCTCCTCGATCGCTGCGATCACCGCCTGCGCCGCGTCGGCGGTGGTGCAGTGCCTCATGTCGGCGACGGTGAACCCCAGGGTCCGCAGCCCGTCTTCCAGATCCGTCCGGACACCACCGGGATCAGAGGTGTCCAGGTCGAAGGCCAAGAACCGCAACCGTCGCTCGGCCACCACGACCGGGTCCTTCGCGCGCAGGGTGCCCGCGGCGGCGTTGCGCGGGTTGATCAGCGGCCGGTCCGGGTGTGCGGTGTTGTAGGCGGCGAACGTGGAGCGCAGCATCACCGCCTCGCCGCGCACCTCAACCCGGCCCGGCACGACGAGCTGCTCCGGCACCCCGTCGACCAGCGCCCGTACCAGGACGGTCACGTCATCGCCCGTCGTCCCGTCCCCTCGGGTGATCGCCCGAGCCAGCTGCCCGTTCTCGTAAACCAGGGCCAGTGACAGCCCGTCCAGTTTCGGCATGACCACTACCGGCTGGCCCGGGAAGCGGGCGAAGAACGCCGCGACCTGCTCGGGCCGGGTCGCCTTCTCGAGCGACAGCATCGGCCGCGAGTGTCGGATCGGTGTGTGCAGCACCGCGGGCGCGCCCACCTGCTCCAGCGGGTTCGGGTCGGGCACCCACTCCGGGTGCGCGTCGACCAGCCCCCGAAACTCGTCCTCGATCGCGTCGTATTCGGCATCCGCCACCAGCGGCGAACCCCGGTAGTACGCATCACGCAGCACCACGATTTGGTCGGCGAGTTCCTGGATCCGCTCTCGAGCGTTCACAGCGCACAACGCTACCCGTGCCCACCGACACTCCACCGCTCGCAGACCCCGACGACCTGGACTGGGTGTACAGTGCCGCGCCGGGGACCGGTGAGGTGCAGGCATGGTCGTCGGACGGCAGCACCTGGTTCGTCAACCCAACGATCAACCACTGGCTGTGTTCGCTGCACATGGTTGGTAGCTGGCTGACCAGCTCAACCGTCATCGGCCGCTGGGACGAAGACGGACAGGCCGAAGAGAAAGCACTCGCGGAGCTCGCCGACCTGTTGGAGCGGATCATGGCTTTTGACCCGCCCGCGTTCGGGGACGGCGATCATGCAACCCACTTCTGGCCCGCAGTGCTCGACCGGTGGCTCTACTGATCGATGCAGACATCCTCTTCTGCCGCAGACAGAGCACGACCAGTGGTGATCGGCTCGGCGGAGTTTGGCTGCGGCGCTCGGGTGATCAGTCCGCGCGGCACAGCGTGACGGCGCTGCGCAAGGGGGTACTTGCCCACAAAGCTTGCAGTGTGGGGTAGTGCTGTACTTCCCACGCCGCTTCACCGATCGCACGGTCTCGTTCGGGGCCGGGTGGACTGAAGTCGAACCCGGTGTTCTGCACGTTGAGCCGGTCGAGATCGGCAAGCACGGGTGCGTCAGGGAACACCAGGTCCAGGCTCACCTGCCAGTATTCTGGCTGGTACCAGTCGGTCTCGGTCCAGGCTTCTCGCACGTCGACGGCGAGCTGACGAGTGAAGCTCAGGCTGGGGAGCTGATCGTGCCAGCTGTACCGGCCCCACTGAACGATGAAGCCGTCGGCGTCGCTGTCCGGCCCTGGCTCCAGGCCGTCAACCGGCCGGGTAAGAAACTCGCGGAACGCCTTCCACGCCGCCTCGACGTTGTCTACCTGGTCCGGAGTCAGGCCGTGTCGGCGTAACAGCACGACCAGTTCTTCGGGCGAATCACGCCACGCGATACCCACAGTTCAGCCCTCCCGACCCGGAACCCAACGTCCGCTGGATCAGGTTGACAGGCGCATGCGCACAACACGAAGCGTCCTCCTTCCGCCGAGGGCCGGAACGGGCACCGCTTAGGCGTATCCGGACCTGCCGCTGGTCAAGGTACAGTTTGCTGTCTCTGGGACGATGGTGCCGTGTCTGACCAGCGCGCCGATCTCGAACTGCTTGACAACGACGCCTTGGAACAGTCGGCGGTGGTGGCCAACTGTGCCATGAACCGCGAGCGGCAGCTGTCCGGAGTCAACAGTTACACCCGGGAACTGGGGTTCAATCCTCTTGAGGTTCTCGCCGCCGGCCTGGTCGGCGCCGGTCGGGCCGAGCCTTCGGCAGCCGCTGGCTGGTTGGATCTGTGCTGTGGCACCGGTCGGGCGCTGATCCAGGCTGCCGGGGAACTGCGCATGGCGGGACTGACCGAGCGGACACTCCTCGTCGGGGTCGACCTTGTCGACGCCTTCGATCCCCTACCGTCACCGCTCTCGAATCTGGAGCTGATCTGCGGGTCCGTCGCCAACTGGGCACCAACGCGGACGTTCGAGTTGATCACCTGTCTGCACGGACTGCACTACGTCGGAGACAAGCTCGCAGTCCTGACCCGGGCGGCCGGTTGGCTGACTCCCACCGGCCGGCTCGTGGCCGACCTGGACCTGTCCAGCATCCGGCTTCCTGACGGGCGACCCGCTGGGCAGCGCCTCACCGCCCGACTCCGTGCCGAAGGATTCTCCTACGACCCCCGGCACCGCCGGATCAGCTGCACCGGCCGCCGTGAGGTCCGCCTCCCATACAGCTACCTCGGTGCTGACGACCGCGCTGGCGCCAACTACACCGGACAACCCGCCGTGCATTCCCACTACGCCGAAGACCACTGACCGCACCGGCAACATCCGCACATGCCGCGATCCGCGCGGCGGCTCAGACGCCACGACAGTCACCCTCAGTAATCGCGATCTGGGCCCGACTCGGGCAGCGGTAGTCGTTGAAGTCGATGGCCAGATCGAGGGCAGAGGGCACTGGTCCTCCGGGATCCGAACCGTTGAACGTCGTGACGGACCTGTGCACGTTCGGCTGTAGCCGGTTGGACACGTTGACCCGTACGCCGACACCACCTGGTGCTCAGCGCAGCGGTGAGCAGGCGGGACATACGGGGTGGTTCGGGCGTGGGTTAGCCGAACAGGTCAGGTTGGTCGGCTGTCCCCGTAGGGAGTGCAACGCCGGCCGCAAGTCGAAGGCTCTCGAAAGTCGGCGGCTTCGCCGGCCACCGCCGGGAGATCAGCTCCGGTAGCAGGTGGGCGGTCGCGACGGTGTCCCAGTAAGCGCGGTGTGGCCGGCTGCCTCCGGCCGCCGCCTGCATCGTCTTGTGTAGCCGCAGGCTGTCCACCAGCGTCGACAGAGAACACTCGGAGAAGTTCAGCGCCCGCGCCAGCAGCAGCGTGTCGAGCAGGCCCGCTGGGCGAAGCGAGGGCAGGTACCTGCTCAGCAGCCGCCAGTCCACGTTGATGTTGTGGCCCACCACCCACCGGCCCTCGACCAGCTCGATCAGTCTCGGCGCGATCTGCTCAAGCGGCGGTGCCTCGGCGAGCACGGCGTTGGTCAGTCCCGGTGAGAGCCAGGGCCGCTGAGGTATCGGCCGTCCCGGGTTGACCAGTGACGTGAACGCCTGACCGAGGTCGGGCCGCCCGTGTGCGAGGGGAACGATGGCCACTTCCAGGATCGCCTCGGTGTCACGGTCCTGGGCGCCGCTGCCTTCCACGTCGAGTGCGACGATCTCGGTGCCGTGCCACAGCCGGAAACCCATCGGCGCCAGTCTCCCGTAGCTTGCCTCAGTCGTCCTCATGCCGCGCCGCCTGCTCGAACGATCCACGAAGGACCGCCAGCGCCATGAACTGCTCAGGGCCGAGGGTCGGTCCGTGGTAGGCGCGGGAGCCGACGGAGACGTGGCCCCACCGCTGCCGAGAATGCCCCACACGATGTAGCCGACAGGCATCGCTGGTCACGATCGCTCTTGCGCCTGAGCGCGGCGCAGCGCGACGGTGAGGGCTCGTTCGCCGGTGGCGGTCAGGCTGACGGTTATCGCTCGCTGATGCGGGATCAGCTCAACCAGTCGCAGGCTCAGCAGCAGGTTGATCGTGTCGCGGACGGCTGTCTCTTTGACGCTGGCGTGCATCGCCAGTGCGTCGCTCAGTGTGCGAACCGTCCAGTGCCTCTCGGGCTGTTGCACGAGGGTCTGATAGATCCGGCGCCGTGCCGAGGTTGGCCGCTTCAATGGGGTATACATCACAGCGTTCCGAATCGCGTGATGGAAGCCCGGCGTGACGCGGAGGCTGTGCCGTACTCGGGTCCGCCCATCTCTCTCAGCTTCCGACGGAGCATGTCAGGGCATCGCTCGCGATTCTTGCTGCTTCGCGGAGAGTTCGCAGGGTTGCCTCGGGCATTGAGCCGGCCCTGAGACCGGCTGTTGTCGTGATGTGGGCGAGAGCGTGCTCATGTGGCTCGTTGAGGTGCAGGGCGGTGCGGTGGGCGAGGACTTCCCGGGCGGCGTATCCGTCGGGTGCTTCGAGGACCTCGGTGGCCACGTGACGCAGGAGTTGTTGAGCGGTTGCTTCGTCGTGTCTGCTGGACAGCGTGGCGGCGGTGAGGCCCCATCGGGCTCGATAGACGGCGTAGTCGGTGACGGGTTCCTGTGCTAGGAACTGCTCGACCATGGCGGACATACCAGAGTTGGCCGTTGCGGGTGTTGCGCACATTACGGTGAGGCATGAGCCGACATGTTGTTCCCACGGTTGGGTGCTGGTGCTGTCATCGAGGATGACGCGGGCGGTGTCGGTGTCTCCGCGCAGGAGGTGAGCGATGATCGTGGCTTGTCGTCCCTCCATGAGGTGACCGCCGATGCCGTTGAGTGCGTTGGCGTGTGTGACGGCGTCGTCCCACCGGCCGGCGAGGGCGAGGATGCGGATGCCTTCGCTGAGGTGTTGCAGCCAGGTCCACTGGCGCAGCTTGCCGAGATCGTCGCGTGTGCCGGTCAGGTTGGTCAGTGGCAGTGTCCGGCCGTCGATGGTCAGGTTGGTGCCTGTGGTGATGGCTTGGTACATCGCTTGAAGCAGGTGTAGTGCGGGCTGGCCGTTGTCGGCGCGGATCTGTAGGCGGGCGAGGTTGAGGACGGGTTCGAGCAGGTAGCTGGCTTGTAGGGCGGTGAGCGTGCCGCGTTGCCGGTAGATGTTGATGTGGTCCCAGCACCATTGGTGGGCGAGGTTCGGCAGGCCGCAGTCGCTGGCGATCAGCGCGGCTTTGTTTAGGGCGTGGGCCGCTTCGGCCATGCCGTTGTCGTGGTGCGCGGCAGCCGTCTCGGCGAGTTCGGCGACTTCGGTGACACGGTCGGTCAGGGCGGGGCATGCGGGTCGGGGTCGGCCGAGTAGTGGGAAACGGCGGACGGCGGCGCGGATGGTGGTGGGGTCGAGGGCGGTGTTCATGGTCAGCTCCGCGGCAGGAACGCTTCGAGTGCGGCGCGGGCGAGGACGCCTTGGGTGTGGGCGGGTAGCCCGAGTCGATTCCAGTGGAAGATCACGATGTGGCTGGTGACGGCTCGTAGGCCGCGGTGGAGGGTGCCGGCTGTCGCGGCGGCGGCGAGGGCGCGTCCGGCTTCGATGTACGCGCGGTGCCATGGGGCGGCGAAGGGAACTACCCCGTCGGCTTCGAACAGGGAGTTGTCCGTGGTGGGCGCTACCGTGAGGAGGCCGCGTACGTTGGCAGTGAGCGCGTCGAGTCGGCTGTTGGTGATGTGGTTGATCGGACGCATCTGGGCGACTCGTGCGAAGACGTCGCCGCGTTCGAACCAGTCGAGGCCGGCGGCTTGGAGAAGGCCGCCGAGCAGGAGGAGGGACAGTTCGCGGCGGCCGAGGGCTGGTTGTGGTTGGCAGAGGTAGGTGAGGACGCCGTGGCTGTCGGCGCAGAACAGGTCGTGGACGATGCGGATGCCGGCTGTGCCGCCGAAGGCGGCGGTTTCCGGTTCGTACAGGCTGGGCCACCATCTGGTGAGTTCGCCGGTGGTGGTGAGGTCGTCGAGGACGTGGTTCACGGCGTCGACGTGGGCGTGGGTGAAGCGCAGGCGCCAGCAGGGATGTTTGCGCAGGAACCACCACCCGCCGCAGGCGCCCTCGTTCGTAAGGTGGTCGAGGCGGGGGCCGAGTGAGGTGACCGCGGTCGTCTCTGCGGTGTTCCAGTCGGGAAACTCGACGCGTACCTGGTACCAGGGGCCGTCGGCGTGTTCGGCGTCGGCAAGGGCGGCGCCGCCGGCGCGGTGGTAGGTGTCGACGGCGTCGGCGAGGTCGGCGGGATCGATGGCTGCGGTCGCCGCGACTGTCTGCAGGGGGGTGCCGGCGAGTACGGTGAGCACGCTGGCGGCCAGTGGGGTGGTCAGGTGATCAGCAGGCATGTGTCCCATCCGGTGTGGGTGGTGCCGTGTCGTGCGGTTTCGGCGGCCAGGTGGATGCCGGCGTGGCCGGTCAGCAGCCCGGCGTTGCCGTCCTGGTCGTGGTGGTGCGCGGCTGTCTGTATGGCGGTGGCCAGGGCGGGTAGCTGGTGGTGGAGGGCGTGGCTTTGGGCGTCGGCGGTGGCGTGGTGGGCGGTGGCGTAGAGACCGGCGAGGCCGTGGCAGAGGCCGAGGTCGGTGAGCCGGCTTCGGTGGCGGTCGGTGAGGCAGGCGGCGAGGGCGTGTTCGGCGTCGGCGCGGCGGGCCGGGTCGTTCGTGGCGATCGCGGCGAGTTGGAGTGCGCGGGCGATGCCGGGGGTGCCGTAGCACCAGGACGGCCGGCCCGGTGTGGGCTGGCTGACGCGACCGGTGTTGAGGTCGTCGAGGGTGAGCCACTGTGGCCACCAACTGCCGCCGTCGACGTCGTGCTGGCGCCATCGGTCGAAGTGTTGGGTGAGCTGGTCGATGGCCTCGGCGTGGTGGTCCACGACGTGGCCGTGACGCATGGCGAGGGCCAGCAGGGCGAGGATTCCCGCCGCGCCGTGCGCCATACCGAGGTTGGCGTGCCCGCCGGGTGTCGGCAGGGTCGGGTCGGGGTCGTGGGCGGCCCACCAGCCGGGCAGTAGGCGGCCGTCCTGCTCACGCGGGCGCACCAGCACCGTCAGGTAGCGCAGCACATCGGCGAAGGTGTCGCTGTGGGGCATGCGCTGCATCAGCAGTACGCCGATGCCGGTGAGGCCGTAAAAGAGGTCGTATTCGCCGAGCGAGCCGCCGCCACCGTGCCGCAGGCGGGCGGTGGCGGCGGTGAGGCGGCGGCGTGCCAGCCGTGCCACGTGTTTATCGAGGGTCGCCGCCGCAATGCGGTAGCGGTCGTCGGCCTCGGCAGCGCGGTGCAGGAGAAACGCGATGGCGGGGATGCCGTAGTACAAGCCGGTGTGCTGGCCGCCGTCGAGCGGCCCGGTCGCCGCTGCCCGGATCTGCGCATGCGCGTCTGCCCAGGATCCGCTGCCGGCGACGGCCCGTTCGAGGTGCAGCAGAGCGATGCCTGCCGCTCCGGTGGCCAGCGACTGGCGGGCGGCATCCGGACCATCCATCGTCGGCGTCCCGACATCGGCACTGGCGGTGGCGCTGGTCGCTGGCCTGTTCATCACTGGGCGGTCCGGGCTAGGGCGCGCAGTGCGGCGGCGCGAGCCAGACGGTTGGTGCTCTGCTCGAAGGTGGGATCGACGCCGAGCGCACGGATGTGGTGGTCACGCAGCAGGGTCGGCAGGACACCGGACGGGTCACGCTGCGCGGCGAGAGCGTCGAAGTACCGACGCAGGGCGGTGCTGCGGGCCTGCCACGCGTCGCCGACCGCCTTCCCGGCGGGGTGTGACTGTGGCTGCCGCCCGTCGACAGGTAGGTCGACCAGTCGTAGCGTTTGCTCGCACAGTGCACGGTCCAGCGGCCCGGTCTGCTGCGGCAGGCATTGGAGCAGGGCCTGATATCCCGAAGTCCCGTCGGTGGCGAACGCGGCGGCGAGCCGGGCCATGGACGCGGCAGCCAGCGCCTGCGCCGGCACGTTGAGGTCGGCGGCGGCTGCTATCTGGGCGATGACGCAGGTGGTGTCGGCGCCGAACACGTCCTCGGCGGCGACGAGCGCCTCGTCGCAGCCGTAGCGGCCGGGATGGTCCTGGTACGGCACGAGCGACAACTGGCCGGGCAGACCACGGGCGGCGAGGTCAGCGGCGAACGCGGCCAAAGCTGCGATGACAGTCGGGTGGTGCTCGGGTGCGGTCAGCCGGAGCACGACGATGAGGTGCTGGTCGGCGTCCATACGGACCAGGTCGCGACGTCGCCGAATCCACCACCGGTGCACCGTGCCGTCCAGCGTCGCGGTGAACGACGCGAGGTGCCGGATGATGTCGTCGAAACGCGCCGGGTTGCCGGCCAGCCGCGCCTGCAGCACGCCTGCGCCGCCGGGCACCTGAAGCCGACCGGGCGGCGCGAGGTGCGGCAGCGGCCGGCGCGCGGGCGTGATGGCGAGCATCGGGATCAGCAGCTCTGCGGCACGGCCGATCCACCCGTGGTCGTCGGGCTGGGCGTCCTCGCGCAGCTCCACCCGTTCGGCCTGTGCCAGCCGGTGGCGCAGCAACGCCCGGTCGAGCCGGTCATCGAGGTGCAACGGCTGGCGGAACTCGCCGTGACAGAGCACGACCCGGGCGGGGACCCGCCAGTGCCGTTGCCACGCCTGCAGCGCGGAGTCCCAGCCGTGGCCGTCTCGCGACGGCAGGTGGTCGCTGGTGAGGAGCCATCGTGCGGCGGCGAGAATCGTGCGTCGATACCGAACGCGCGGCAGGTACGGCAGCGTGCGGGCGGCACCGACGTCGAGTGGGCCGAACACCGTGGTGCGCGCGTCGGCGACCTCGGCGAGGAAGCGTGCCAGCGGAGGGCTTTGCACGATGGTGTCGAGTGCGTGGGGGATGTGGGGGATGACTCGGCGGCCGGTGGAGATCTGCACCAGGTACATCTGGTCGGCGTCGGCGGTGACGGCCAGGTCGTCGAGGCTGATCGGATTACCGGTGGGGTGTTCGGCGAGCGCGACGACGTCGGGCAGGAGCTGGGGGACCCGGGTGACGTTCTCGTTGTGCGGGCGCCGCGGCGGAAACGACAGTTGCACCGCCACCGCGTCGCCGTACGGCGCGTCTGGCGCGCATGCGGCCTGAAGCTGGGTCTGCTGGTAGTTGTCGAAGAGGTGGATGAAGCGGCCGACCATACTCGTCGGCGAGCCCGGCGCCGCGGCGAAGCGCAGCCGGAAGTCCCCCCGGTCGAGGGCGTCGATCGATGCGGCGTGAACGGTCACGCCGAGCTCGATACGTGCCGGCGGTATCACGTCTGCCGGCTCGCCCACGGTCAACGCTGCCACCTCCGCGTCGGTCAAGACGATCTCGTCGCGTCCGTCGAGCGCGGCCCGCTGCACCAGGGCAAGGAACGTCGCGTCGCGTTCGTTGACGCTGCGCCAGCTCGGATGCGCGCGGGGCGCACCGAGGTATCCGGTCGGGTAACCAAGCCCGGAGTCAGCCAGCAGGTCTCGCACCGCCACGAGCGACCCTTGGCCGTAGCGGGCCCGGAACCGGGACCGGTAGTCCTGCCAGGCGGTCGACCCGAACGGCTTGGTGCTGACCCGCAGCAGGACTTGCGCCGCCTCGACAGCTTCCGTCAGCACCTGCTCGGGAACGCGGATCTGAGCGTCGAGGCGGGTGTCGACCGCCAGCGTGTGCTGGCTGGCGGCAACGACCCCGCGCATCCGCTGCGCGAGCGAGGCCCGGACCGCGGTCGCCTGCCGTGGGTCGTCGTGGTTGTTGTGCTCATCGATCAGGTGCCGCACCATCTTCAGGTCGCGTAGCACGGCGGCGACGTCGCCGAACTGCTCAACGCCAGCGGCTGTCACTGTCTCGATCACGTGGGTGAGACTGTCGGTGACCGTCATCGGCGGGCGCAGAGCGCTGATGAGAGCGCCCTGCCGCAACAGGTTGTCCAGGACGGTGGTGATCTGTTCGGGCTGGGCTGTGGGGAACCGCTCGGCCAACTCGGCGGCGAGCTCGTCATACCGGATGCCAACGGCGGCGCTGGCGAGCGCCGTTTTCACCGGCGCTGTGTAGCGCACGGACGTGTCGCGCAGCGGGACCGCCTTGCCGCCGCCCGGGTCGGCCCGGCGGGCGGTGATGAACCGGCCGTCACGAACAACGCCGGTGTTGTCGGCGATCACCCGCAGGCGACGGCGCAGCTGCGGGTGCTGCTCCAGCCGATCGATCACGGCCGCCAGCCACTCGCTGTCGACCCGCGCCACCGTACGGTGGCGCCGTCCGACCTGCACGCTGCCCGATCCGGTGGCGGCGATCGTGACGCCGGCGAACAGACCGAACGGTGTCGCCCGCCGCTGCCACCGCAGCAGGTAGCCGGCGACGGAGATGACGGCCCGCCGAACCACCTTGGCCGTCACCGTGTCAGGACCCGCGCTGATGCGGTCAAGCTGTTCCGCGAGGGCGGGGCTCGCCAGCGTGACGGCATCACGGACGTCAGCACGAGCCCACGTCTTTATCAGCCACGGCAGGCCCTCACGCAGCACTGCGTCGTCGCTGGCGAGGTCCAGTTGCGAAGGCACATCAAGATCGCCGGGATCCGTGGTGGCACGCACCATGATCACGCCGGCGCTACGGAAGATGGGCGGAGCTGGCACGAAGGTCGTCCCCTCAACGAAGAAACCGCGCCGTCGGCGCCCGGGCGGGCGCCGACGGCATCGTCGGGATCAGGCGGCCTGGATCAGACCGGGTCGCAGGACTTGGTCGTGCAGGCGCTCGTGCTGCAGCTGCTGCCGCAACCGTCGCTCGTACTGCACATCATGACCACCAGCGGGGTCGTGGACTCCACGACCCGCATGTCGAGCACGAAGTCGTCGTCGGTGGCGGCGGTGGGGGCGTCCGTGCGATCGAGTTCCAGCAGCGGCGGGGCCATCGTCTTCACTCCTCGGGTAGGTCGAATAGGGGTGTGAAACACCTGGCCGAGGGCGGCTAGCTCGCCGCCGGCCAGGAGATCTGGAGCAGGCCGTACGTCTTCGCCAACACCGCCACGTCGGCCGGCGTACTGCCGACGTTGATGCCGGACGGCCAGTAGGCGAAAGTCGGTACCGGCCTGCGATGGGCCCGCTGATACCAGGCCTGAATCTGTTCCGTCATCGCCGCCGCGGCGTCCTTACCGTGTGCCCCGAAGGCACGGGCCCCGAGCTCAGCACCCGAGTCACCCTCAGCCGGACGCCAGGCCAGGTAGGCGAACGAGTCACCACGCACGACACCGAACGGAAACCAACGACGCTCGGCAGCCAGCTCGGTGCCGTCGTCCGCCGCGAGCAGGCAGAAACCAGGCAGGAATCCGGCCAGCCACAGGTGAAGATCCGCGAAGGACTCGCTGTGTCCGACCGTGACTCCCGACCAGACCTCGCTGCGTTCGGTGTCCAGCACACCATCCAGCTGACGAACGTCGTCCGGGGCGCCGACGTCGAAGCGCAAGCTGACGAACCGGCCCTGCCGGTCGGGCAGCCGGAAGATCCGCTCGGGCCGGGCACCGTCGCCCTGCAGGGGCACGAACCCCGCCACCTCACTAGAGGTACTGGTCAAGTGGTCGCCGTCGCGGCGCAACGCGATCGTCCGGGTCACGCCGTTCATCCGCAGCGGGACCACGATCACCCCGTCCGGGGCGAGGTGATCCAGCCAGGCGGGAGGGATGTCCCACGCGCCGACCGTGACAAGGATTCGGTCGAACACGCCCTCACCGGGCAGGCCGTGCACCGCGTCGGCCTGTACCACCCGTACCCGGTGCTCGTAGCCCGTCTCGCGCAGCAGGACCTCGGCGCGGTCGGTGATGTCCGGATCGATGTCCACGCTGACGACGTGTCCGTCCGCTCCGACCACCTCGGCCAGCAGCGCGGCGTTGTAACCACCCGAACCGATCTCCAGAACCCGCATGCCGGGCTCGACACCGGCTTGTTCGATCATGCGCGCCTGGATGTACGCGGCGCTGACCGAGGACAGGTGCACCCCGTGCTCATCCGTCTTGGTGATCACCGACTGGTCGACGTCGTAGACGACCTTGAGTGGTGTGCCAGCCGGCACGAACGCATGCCGCGGCACTGCCCGGAACGCCGCCTCCACGACCGAGGAAGTGATCATGCCGTCAGCGACGAGCCGATCCACGAGGGCGTCTCGGATCATTCCGACCTGATCCGGGGAACTCGGTACGTCAGCCGTGTACGTCACTCGGCGCTCCAATCTCATGTTTCTCGTGCCGTCTGGTGCTGGCAGGTGCCGGATGCGGTAGCGCGCAACGCAGCGCCGACAGAGCCTGCCGCCTACAAGCAGGTGGGTCATGAACGGCTACCTGCCGCACGAGCCCTACCGAGTACGCTTCACACGATTACTCATTGTGAACAGCGCGGGAATACCGACTTACGGTCCGACTTTGCCGGCACCCGCTTCGGCCCTCGGCCACGCAGCGCGGCCGGTGCTCCAATCAGGGACATCGGTGGCATAGTCGGCAGGGCCGCCCTATCGGTTGAACGGGGAGACAGTGCCTCGCCATCCAGACACCACGATCAAGCCCAACTCCGCGCTCAGCGGTGCCCGGCAACGCCTGCCCTCGCCCAGACGCTCCGGCCAGTGCATGTCCCGCACCGAGCTGGCCGACGCGGTCAACGCGGCACTCGACGCCAGCTGCTCCGGCCGCGACATGACCACCCAATACGTGGACTTTCGCTGGTCGGCAAACTGGAACGTGGAGAACATCGCTGGCCCAGCGAAGCGCGTCGAGCTGCCCTTCGTCAGGTACTCGGCGCCACCCGCGACGACGAACTTGACCTCTACAGCCCCCGACGAAGTGACCAGACGCGCGACGACGGCGAAGCGACCGAGCCTCGACCAGGCAGTTGGGAGGAAACCATCCATCTGCTGCGCGAAGAGTGGCACCTCCTGGTCCAGAACGACAAGGTCTTCGGCCCTGAGTACGCACTGATGGGCGTTTCCAGGCAGCTGGCGGCAATCGAGGACTTGTCGAAGGCCGCTCCCGAGGCGCTACGTCCCGCGGTCATCCGCCTCGCCGCCCAGTACGCCGAATCCGCGGCATGGCTGCACCAGTCCCTCAACGACCACGCCGCGGGCCACCGCCGTACCCATCAGGCACTCGCATGGGCGGGCCAGATCGGCGACCCGACCATGACCGCGTGGGCCACATACCGTAGCAGCCAACAGTGGTTGACCAGCGGACACCCCACGGAAGCCGTAGTGCAGGCAGAAGCCGCCCTGCGCTACGACCAGAAACTGCCCGCACCGATGCGCGCAGCGTTGCGTGTCCAGCACGCGCACTCCCTAGCCGCCGTCGGCGAGCACCACACGGCCATGCGCCTGCTTGACGACGCGCACCGCTGGGCAGCAGACCGCCAGCAAGGAAAGCCGGAAGGGGAACACGGCTCCTACTGCACCAGCGGCTACATCGAGGTGCACCGCGGAGCCTGCCTTCGCCTGGCGCAGCGCCCACAGGAAGCAATCGCGGTACTCGACGAAGCCCTTCCCACGATTCCCCGACGTCATCGCCAAGACTTCGCCTCCGCCCTGACGAACAAGGCAGAAGCCCATCTCGCGGCGAACCAACCAGAACTCGCCGCAGCGACGGCACACCACGCGGTACCGATCGTGCGCCGGGCCGGATCACGACGAATCCTGCAACGACTTGCACAGCTCGGCGCCCCGGTCAGCGGACACCAGCAACTGCCAGAGGTCCGCGCCTTCCTCAACGAACTCAAGGAGACGACCTTCTGATGGCATCCGACGCCGAGCTGGCCGCGATGCGACACGCGATCACCCTGTCGTCATTCGGCCTAGGCACCACAAGCCCCAACCCACCCGTCGGCTGCGTCATCCTCGACCGCAACGGAGCCACTGTCGGCACCGGCTACCACCGACGCAAAGGAGAAGCCCACGCCGAGGCCAACGCACTCAAAGCAGCCGGCGCGGCAGCACGAGGCGGCACCGCCGTCGTCACGCTCGAACCCTGCAACCACACCGGCGTCACTCCGGCCTGCCGCCAAGAACTCATCAACGCCGGCATCACCCGGGTCGTCATCAGCATCATCGATCCGACGTCCCGAGGCGACGGAGGCGCCGCCGTACTCGCCGCCCACGGCATCGACGTGGAAACCAACGTGCTCCCCAACGAGACCCTCACCGTCCTCGGCCCCTGGCTCACCGCTACCCGACGCCGTCGGCCCTACCTGATCTGGGCCTATGTCCTGAATGCCAAGGACAGCCAACACAGCAACGATCAACTTGTAGCGGATCTGCGCAGCAGGGCAGACCTCGTGCACAGCGGGAAGGCACTTGAGGAGGGCATCCCAGGTGGCCACGCCCCTGAACACTTCACGCTGCCAGATGACCCAAGCGGCGATCTCCACCAGTGGATCTCCACCTGCTACGCCACAGGTTCGCGCGCCATTCTCGCCGTTGGAGCTGATTCCAATGGGCTCCACGTCAATCTTGATTGCGTCGATGAAATCGTGGTCGCCGTCGGAAAGGCCCCGCCGGCGAGCGGTCTCGCGGCAGCCACCATAGACCTCACACCGGCGGGTTTCGAGTGGGCCGACATCTCGCCCAGCAGCACGGGTAATCGTATTCGCCTTCGCCGGTCCGAGCATTCTTCTTTGCAAGCCGGTATCGCACAAACAAGGATGCGCTGATGCCCGCCGGCATCGAGCGGCTATCGCCTGCCACGCCAGCCCGAGACCAGTAGCCCTCCGGTTGTCGCCATCGCTCAAGCGGCTGCCTCCGCGAACACCCGTAGCCGGCCCGCCGATCCGCCGATCCGCCGATCCGCAAGCCTTGACGGAAGTCGCAGTACCCGGCCCCTGGCATCGTCGTGGAACTTCCTGATGGGACAGCGGCGACGGGATAGCCGCGCTTGTCGATTAACTGTGACTACGTCGGGTGCCGCAGCGACCTGTGGATCGAGTTCCCCTGGTCGGGCGAGCCGGCGGTACCGTAGCGCCGCCGTACCTTGCGTCTACTCGTCCGTTGTCGGCGGTGGGCGCAGGAACGCCACCCCGACGATCAGGGCAGCGGCGGCACCGAGGAGGCCCGGCAGGAGCCACAGGCTTCCGTACGATGCTTCCGTGCGCTGTCCCCCGGCGGACGCCGTTAGGATGGCCAGTGGGATGGCCAGCACTGCGGTCGTCAAGGGGACGGCTGTCCACCGAGCAACGATTTCCCACCTCCGGCCGGGTGCTGCGCCGATGTCGACGAGCGTGCGTCTGGTTAACGTGTGCGCGACGACCAACGCGACGCCGCCCAGTAGCAGGATTAACATGGCGGTGGTCGCGCCCAGGAAACTGGCGGTGTTGGCGACAGAGCGCAGCCGGTCGTAGGCCGTTGGGTCGGTTCCGCTGGCCATCTGTGCGCTTGGAGCGAGACGGATGGCCGCCGCTCGGACGAGGAACTGCTCGCGCGGCGACAACCGGGCGAAGTCCGGGAGAAGCACCTCGCTGGTGCCGTTCGCGGTGAGCCCGAACCTCTTAGCCACGGCGCTGTCCGGGGCGACCACCAGGCCGGGCAGGTTGCCGCCGAGCAGCGGGTCGGCTTCCGCCCGGCTGTCGGCGAGGGAAGTTGCCGTCCCGTCCCCGCTGGCGAACACCAGCAGTCCGACTTTCCCGTTGTCCAGTAGGTGTGGATCGGCTCGTGGTGCCGATCCCGGGTCGCCGAGCATGACCCGGTTGAGCGGCGCCGCCGACTCCCGGGGGAAGCAGTCCGTCACTTCGGTGGGATTGAGAGTGCGCTGGCTGGACATGCACGCAAGGACCTTCGGCGCTGTCACCCGGAGCTGGGCTTTGGACTCGTCGGGGATCGCGTAGCGAACGACTTGCCGCCCACCGTGCGATCGGTAGAACGCCTCCAACGCCTGGATCGCGCTGTCAGGCATCTCGCTGACGACGAAGGAACCGGCCGGTTCGAGCGGGCTTGACAGAGCTTCGCCGACGTTGGCGTCGTAGGTGTTCTGCGCCGACCAGTATCCGCTGAGCACGATGACGACCGCGCCGGTGGCCGCGACCGGCCGCAGGCCCGCATGCAGGTGCCGCATGAGCGTTTTGGTAGCCGTGGGCAGTTTCCAGCAGAGGATCGGTGCGACGACCGACGGCAGGGCGAACGCGACGACACTAGCCGCTAACGGCGTGAGCGCGGCCACGCGGCTTCCGTGCGACTCCAGGGACACCCGCGTCAGGACCACAAGTGTGGCAAGACCAAGACCCACGCCCAGCGCTCCCGCCAGGTTCGCCCAGCGCCCCTGCGAAGGCCTTTTAGGATGGCGTTGCGCCCACCGCGTGCCGAGGCGCGTCATCGGCACGGCCGACAGCGCTAACAGGATGGTCAGACCCAGAAGGGCCACGGTCTCCTGCCATGGCATCGCGATCCCTACCCATTGCTGCCCTACCCACGCGGACACCGGGTCGCGCGAGAGGAACAGGACCGCGGACGCGGCGCAGCCGCCGAGGACCTCGCCGGCCAGCACCGTCCCGCAGATGACCGACAGTAACCTCCGCCATGCCAGGGCGGGCGGCATCCCCACTGCGATCAGCGCGTCGGCGTCGAGCCGCCACCGACGGGACAGCACCACACCCGCCGCGACGAGCAGGATGCCCATCAGAAGGCCACAGCCGGCCGGGACGAACCGCATGGCGCTGAGGAACTGGGGCCGGTTTCCCGCGGATGCCTCGAGAACGGTGTCGACGGACTGGTAGGTCGCCGTGCGCTGATCGAGGACGGGCCGCAGCGCCGCCACGGTGTAGAAGTCCGTGTCACTCAACCAGATGGTGGGCCGGAACTCCGCCGACTCCGCCACGAGCTGCACCAACGTGCTCGTCGTCCGGTTGGCCGGGTCCACTGACAGACCCACGACCCGTCCCGTCCGCTGGCCATCCCCAGTCCGTATCCGGACGGTGTCGCCGATCGCGATGCCCAGGGCCTGCGCGGTCGACTCCGACAACAGGAGTTCGCCCGCGACTCGGGGCCGGAGGCCCCGAGTGACGATCCCCAACTCCAACGACGACTTGGTGTAGTCGCGAACCAGTACGGGTGCGGAGAGGTCACCCGCGAGCACGTCACCCATCTGGTCCTGCACCGGCATGGTGTCCGGAACCATCGAAATGGCCCTGCTCGCAGCGGGATCGCCGGTCTGCAGCGCGTAGCGACTTCCCCCGATGTCGGCGCGAACCGAGTCCTGGATCGCCCGCTCGGCGCTGCTGCGCGCCACGGCCAGACCGATGACGGTGCCGCCCAGCATGAAGCCCAGCAGCGTGAGCACCGCCATCTGCGCCACGCGGTGGCGCATGAAGGCCACGGTCAGCGCCGTGCCACCGACGCGAGAGCTCATGCCAACTGCACCAGCTTGCCCCGGGACAGCTCGAAGCGACGGTCCAGCCGCCGCGCAACGTCCGGGTCGTGGGTAGCGACTACGACCACCAGTCGTTCCCGAAGCCCGAGATCGACAAGGATGTCCGTTACCCGCTCGGTATTGTCCACGTCCAACGCCCCGGTCGGCTCATCCGCGAGGATGACCGAGGTCCCCGCCATCAGGGCACGCGCGATCGCCACCCGCTGTTGCTGCCCGCCCGACAACTTCGCCGGCAGGCGGTCTCGCATCGACAAAGGCAGCGCAACACGGCCGAGCATCGAGCCGACGTCCGCCCGCGAGCGGCTGACGCCCCTCAGCTCAGCGGCCAGCAACATGTTCTGCTCGACGGTCAGAAAAGGCACCAGACGGTAGTCCTGATGGATGAAGGACACTCGGGCATCGCCCGCCGAATTCCACGACGCCGTGACCACGGCGGTGCCGTCGATGTTGACCACGCCGCAAGTGGGCGCTTGTAAACCAGCGATGAGGCGCAACAGCGTGCTCTTGCCGCTGCCGCTCGGCCCCATGACCCCAGTCGTACCGGGCCCCAGGGTGAGGTCAAGGTTATCGAGCGGTGTGGCATCCGAATACTTGACGGTCACTTGCTCAAGCGTGATCATGACGCTCCTGGCCGACCCGCGTGATGGGCCGAAGGTGCGAGCCCATCACGTGGTCCTGCCATGAGTCAGACGTGCGTGATCTCATACGCCCCTTCGCATCCGGCGTAGCAGGTGTACCAGTCGGTGTACCTCCACACATTGAGCGCCGTGAAGTAGTCACCGTGGTAGTCCGGCCCCAGTTCCCGGATGAGCTTGGGCCGAGCCCTCGAATCGGCCTGCAATGACGTGCAGAGTGCGCCGCCCCGGTTGTTCAGCCCGCTCGTCTCCTTCTTCGAGGTGCAGTCGCCGCCAACCGCGAAAGCGGGTGCCGGGCCCATGATCGCCATGGTCGATAGGGCGCATGTCGTCAGGATACCCGCTGCCACGCTCTTTCGGAATCCATTGATCAATAGATCCACCCCCTGAGCTCTGAAAAGTGAATTGCTTACGGAACCCCGCTCGTACCTGCTCATACTGATGGCGTGAGCAGGGTGCTGTAAAGCCCTACATTCATGATTGTTTATTGACGTGGCGCCTGTCGGCGGCAGCAGGTCGTGGATCTTTCACGGTGGTGCCGCGCTGCCGCGACTCGCCGCTCCTGTCCCGCTCGGTCATTGCCGTCTCGGTGCGACCTTTCGTCCGTGCCCTCCCGGACCGCAACGGCCTGGTCGAACACACTTTTGGTCTGGGCACCACGAGCCCCAACCCGCCTGTCGGCTGCGTCATCCTCGATGGCCATGGTGTGGCTGTCGGTGCCTGCCGAGGGGAGGATGGTCGCGTGCGTGAGGAAGAGGCGATCGACGCGGTGAAGTTGGCGGCCATCGGAGCGGGCCTCCCGGCTCATGACGCCAGCGTGGTGCGTGTGGGCGAGAACGGTGTGGTCCTGCTGCCGAGCGCTGGTGTGCTGGCGCGAGTGGTGCCAAGGGCGGCCAAGGGGAGCGATCCCCGTCGGGAGATCGACATTGCTGCCTGGTTCGCCTCGCGCCAGGTGCCTGTCGTTCACCCCGCACGGCCGGAGCCATTAATCGTCGGACAGTACGTGGTGTCGCTGTGGGAGTACCTGGCAAATAGCCGGTCGGCCGACTTGGTCACCCTAGCCAAGTGTCTGCGTCGGCTACACGCGGTTGCCATCCCGGAAAAATCCTTGCCTATTTTG
This sequence comes from Micromonospora sp. AMSO12t, assembly GCF_008806585.1. Taxonomy (NCBI): domain Bacteria; kingdom Bacillati; phylum Actinomycetota; class Actinomycetes; order Micromonosporales; family Micromonosporaceae; genus Micromonospora; species Micromonospora sp. AMSO12t. The sequence goes on along the minus strand of NZ_WAAS01000053.1, from coordinate 11,405 downwards.
TCGCCGTTCGACAGGTTCGAAGAGCGGTTACAGGCGGGCGCCTGCCTCGATGCTGGCGACCGCATTTTTCTGCGCCAACTCCGCGATCAGCTCTCGGGTCGGTGGGCCGCCGCGGAATTCATGCTCGGCGAGGCAGTTCTGCACGGCGACGCGCATATGGAGAATCTCCTGGTGACGGCAGACGGCCGAGAAGCATTCGTGGATCTGGAGACAGTGTGTATCGGACCGCCGGAATGGGACCTGACCCTGACGGCCCTTTATTACGAGTGTGGGTGGTTCTCCGATAAGGAGTACGCTGACTTCGTTCAGACGTATGAATTCGATGTCCGCCTGACCCCGTCGTGGTCTGAGCTGCGACTGGCTCGCATGCTGCGGATGACTTTATGGCTGGCTCAATCGGCGGACAATGATCCGCAACGACAGCGCCAGCTGAGGCATCGCATCGATACGTTGCGAGACGGAACTGCTCCTGCTGGCTGGACGGGCTATTGAATTTGTGAGCGCAAGGCCTCTGATACGTGCGCCCGCGCTGCCTCCAGCTCACCAGCAAGGTTTGGCTCCGGATCTGCGTTCGCGAGTATGGAACCAAGGGCGAGCAGGTCATCCCGTAGCCGGCTGGAGTGGACCCCCCGTGCATCTGCCAAGCCAGCCTGTATCGAGTTCAATCCACCGGCAAAATTACCATTGCATATCTGGAGATAGGCGATCCGAATCATGGTGAGAGCCCGCGATCTGGCAGCTTCCGTCGGATGGTAGGAGTACGCGGACTGCAATCGATTGAGAAGTTTGTCCGTCTGCTGGTGTTTGTCGGTCGTTACGGCGACATCGAAGAGAGCATGGCCAGCATCGCCGAGAATCTGGCCGACATCGGCGTAGTAGCCCCAAACTGGATTTTCCGGCCCATCCAATCCGCTGGCCGCGAACTCCTCATCACATGAAGCGACCGCGCGCATGCACGCTGCCCCGTCATGGCTCCTTGCATAGGCACGAGCCTCCACGATCCGAACCGCCGCACGTCCCAGCGGAGGGATTTTCCGCCAGTCTGAGTGGACGAGGCCAATCACATTAAGAGCATCCGAGACCTGCCCGACGTAAGTGAGGTGCCTGCTCAAGGTGGTGGCGGTGTGTGCCCGCTGCTGCACGTCCTCGGCTTCGCTGGCCATCTGAATCGCCATAACGAGGTATCGCTGGGCTGTGCTGGGTCTATCGCCTGAATCGAAGCATGCCCATCCGGCAAGGTCAGCAAGTCGTGCTGCCGTCGACAGCCAGGTGCGGCGTACTGCTTCCGTTGCCGACGCTTGGCGGGCGACCCGGCAAGCCCATTCGAGCTGACCGGCCATCGCTGCACGGGCGAGTCCACCACCGTGCTGGTGGTCCCACTCTTCGAACAGGGTGATGCTGCGTTTAAGCGCCTCGACATGGGGCGACTCGATTTTGGCCGGTGCCTGCAATTCCGATCCGGACGTCCACGGTCCCGGAAGCTGAGCAAGGGCACCTGGCAGCTTGCCGAACCATGCAGCCGTCACTTGCTGGCGATCGGAGATCGCCTGGCCCTCGGTACGTCGAGGGCTGTAGAGGCCGAGATCGGCGTCTGTCGCGGCACCGAGCACCTGGCGAGTGGCAGTGCGCCGTTCGTGGCTGGGCCAGCGGTGTTCGCCGCGTTCGAGTTTGCCGACCCAGCGGTGGTCAACGTAGTGAGCGGTGAGGCTTCGGCCGGGGTAGAGGCGATCGAGAGCCGCGTTGATGGCATCTGCCAGTTCGGCTCGCGACAGGTGCTGGCCGGGCCGTTGCGGTGATGCAAGGCGCTGGCGGGCCCGGGCGAGCAGCGTGTTGGGCGTGATGATTGTGTCGGGGTGGCGCGCCATCTTGTACCTCCCTCCGAAGCCCGGTCCGGGGCGCTAGTCGAGATGTAGTTGCGGAACGTCGTAGAGGCCAGTGTTTGGTAGTCGACGCATGGCGGGTGAAGCGACCTCGATGATGAGCATTTCGGTGAGGAATTGGACGGTGGCGTCCAGTAGGTGGCTGGTGTGAGCGGTAGCGCTGTGTTCCTTGAGTCCGGCGGTGATGTGGATGTGCGGGAGGATCTTCTGGTTGGTGTCGTCCCAGGCGATGGTGCCGCCGCCGAGTGCTTCGACGTTGGTGAGGTCGACGTGGGTCCAGACGGGGGCGTCGGGGTTGTCGAGGCGTTGACAGGTACCGACGATCTTGGCGGTTGACAGGCCGGCGATGAACATCGGGATGTAGCCCTGTTTGATGTCGTGGGCGCGGCAGGCGTCGGTGAGGGCGGTGAAGAAGTCGTCGCCGTGGTCGAAGACCACGCCAATCATGCGTCCTGGGCTCAGGTTGTGGCTACGCATGCGCTGCTGGGGCCTCCGCTCGATCGGCAGTCTGGATTGGGTTGGGCCAGGGCCACGAGGACGGTTCGGCGCGGTTGCCGGCGACGGCGAATGCGGTGGGGATGTCCTCGGGGTTGATCTGTGCCGCGAGGAGGGCGTGAAGAAGGATGCGGGCCTTGTAGGGGTGCAGCCAGCCGGCGGGGATGAGTCCGCGGGTGAGGAGGTCTCGTTCGGAGCCGGGGAAGCCGTAGGTGTGGGTGAGTGTTGGGCCGGCCGGGGTGCGGGACGTGAGGACGATCGGGATGTGCGCGGCGAGGGTGGTGAGCGGGTCGACGAGGGGTTCGGGTACGTGGCCGCCTCCGAAGCCTGCAATGACGAGGCCGTCGCAGCAGTCGGCGATGGCGTTGAGGAGGGCCGGGTCGTCGTCGAGGCTGACCGTGTAGAGGCCGACGCGGGGGCGCTCGTCTTGGTGCGGGGCGGGGATGGTGAATCGGTACGGCACGCGGGTCAGCAGGCGCACGACGCCTTCGACCACGTAGCCGATGGGGCCGGTGTCCGGTGAGCGGAAGGTGCCGCCGTGGGTGGAGTGGGTTTTGGCGACCCAGCGGGCGGTGTGAATCTCGTCGGCGAGGACGACGAGGCAGCCCTGGCCGCGGGTGGTGGGGGATGCGGCGGTCTGGATCGCGGCGAGGAGGTTGGCGGGTCCGTCCGCGCCGGCGAGGGTGGGGTTGCGCATCGCACCGGTGACGACCAGGGGTTCGGGGCGGTGGTGCAGCAGGTCGAGCAGGTACGCGGTTTCCTCGATCGTGTCGGTGCCCTGGGTGACGACGACGCCGGTGGCGCCGGCGGCGAGTTCGCGGGTCGCCGCTGCAGCGAGCGCGGTGATGTCAGCGAAGGTGAGGGAGGCGCCGGGGCGGCGGCGGAAGTCGACCACCTTGATGTCGATTCCGGTCGGGGCCAGTCCGGGTACGGCGTCGACCAGGTCGCGAGCGGACAGAGTGGGGCTGACGCCGTCGCCGGTGCCGCTGGTCATGGCGATCGTGCCGCCAAGACCGAACACGACGACGTTCGGCACGAGTTCTGGCGGGGGCGGGGACACGATCGTTCCTTCCGGCGGTCGCGGCGGGTGCGGGAAGCCTATTACGGCATGGTGCCGATGAAGCGGCATGCCTGGTCGACGCCGTCGAGGGAGAGCAGGCGGCTGCGGGGCTCGGCGAGTCCGGCGAATCCGTATTGGCCGAGGTCGGCGCAGCGGCCTTGCAGCCAGTGCCAGTCGAGGCTGAGGTGGTCGGCCAGGTGACGGAGCCGTCCGCCGGGGGTGTCGCTAGCGGTCACGGAGTGAGCTAGCACGTCGCCGAGAGCGTCACGGTAGGTGGCGATGGTGTGGGAGTCGTCGGTGACATCGACGTGCCAGACGTCATCGCCGCGAATCCAGGTGGCCATGATTGCGCGTCTGCTGTCCATGACAAGCCCGGGCAGCGCGGTGTACTCCGGGTCATCGGTGACCGCGGTGTGGATTCCGACGGATTCCATCAATGCCATGGCGAGCAGCAGCAGGATCCGTTCGGACATCGAGGACGCGGCTACCGCGTGCGGGGGTAGGCAGAACATCCTCGTCATCGGTTGGGAGCTGCTTTGGAACCGTTCGGCGGTGTCGCGCAGGTAGCGCAGTTTGTGGCGGAACAGCAGCCACGTGCTGGCTTCCTCCCCGCGTTGCTCCCGGGTCCAGTAGACGGGCACGTCGGACAGGACATGGCTGTGGCGGCGGATGTGGTCGGCGCAGAACGCTGATCCCATCCACAGCCGCGACACTGATTCCAGGTCCTCGGCGATGTCGTGGCTGGCGGCGGACCGGGTCAGGTGTCTGTACGGCGACGCTGCGGCTCGGGCGGCGTCCAAACGGGCGTCGTCCAGCAGCAGCGACAGGTCGAGGTTCGTTACCGCCCATATGACGCCGGTGGTGATCGCGTCGAGCTGGTACGCGCGAGGGATGAGCAAGTGGGCGTCCCGACCGGCTTCGATCAGGTGCCGATCCGCCTGTCGAGAGTCGAGCGCGAACACACCAGGACGATCCAGTGCGTCTACGTGCCCCAAGATCAGCCGCCGCTGAACCGACCGGCGCCACCCCCGGTGCGTGCCGCAAGGGGGGATGGTGGCGAGGACGCGGCCGTCGTCGACCGCTGGGTATACCTCGACGTCGATGAGCGCTCCAGGGAAGTGCTGTCCTGTCGGGACGGGGATTGTTCGGTGCACGTCACCGCTGGACAGCGCAGGCGCGCAGTGTTCGAGCTGCAGCAGACTGCCTGCGGGAAGCAGGTCGGGATGTGAACCTGACTGGGCGACCTGTTGGCGGTCCACGGCGTCCGGTATTCCGCTGCTGGAGCGCCGAGGGCTGTAGAGGTCGAGATCGGCATCACTTGCGGCGTCAAGGGCGAGTCGTAGCGCGGCACGCCGCTCTTCGCTGGGCCATCGGCTCTCTCCGCGTTCCAGCTTGCCAACCCATCGGTGGTCAACATACTGGGCGGTGAGGTCGTGGCCCGGATAGAGCCGATCGAGGGCGATGTTCACGGCGTCGGCCAGCTCTGTCCGGGACATGCGCTGTCCGGGTCGCCGCGGCGACGACAAGCCCGCGCGTCTCGTCGCGAGCTGTGCGTTCGGCGTGATCACCGTCTCCGGATGACGAGGCACCGACAGACCTTCCCCGTGAACTTCGTCGGACTGCAGCAGATGGGCGCCCTAGCCGGGCGTTCTCAGTCGAGGCCGGTGATGTCCCGCGACCCACTGCTGCCATCGTGGCGACAGGGTAACGCAGCGTCAGCGCGGGCTTGGGTGGGCGTCGCCGAGACCGCAAGGCCGGCCTCGGCCGCCACGTGCCAGGAGCGGTGCCCTGGAACGCTGGGGCTCTCCTACTGCTCCCGCGCGGGCACAGACGAGAAGCCGCGTCCACACACGTCCTGCGTGAAAACGCGCCACTGCTTGGGACCGAATCGCAGCACCGGTCCGGCGCTGTCCTTCGAGTCGCGTACCAGGATCGATCCGAGGGTGCTGGCGACCTCGACGCAGTTGCCGTCGTCACTGCGACTGGACTTGCGCCAGACAACCTGATCATTGAACTGGGTGGTCATACCAGGGCTCCTTTGGTGGGTGCCAGACTCTCCGCCGCGGCGCGGAGGAGACGAATGCTCGATTCGGCAGACAGTGCTGCGGCCTTGAGCCGGCCGTGCAGGCTCACATAGGGGTCCAGCTCATCAGGATCGGTGTGAATCATGTCGCGGGTCAGGGTGTCGACCGCTACAGCTTGTGAGCCGTGCGGGTCGCGATAGCGGTAGATCGAGTACGCCGATCGTGGCGCGCTGTGTCCTCGGATCGAGGTGTCGGCCGGCAGCACCTGGACGACCACGGATGGATTGTTGGTGCACACGGCGACGACATGTCGAAGTTGCTCAGCGACGACCACGGGGTCAGCGGCGCGCCGTCGGATGGCGCTTTCATCGATGACGGCGGCGTATTGCGGCCCGCCGACGGCGAGCACCAGGCTCTGGCGGCGAGCGCGGGCGGCGACTGCGGCGGCAGGGTCGAACCCGTCACCATGACGGCCGGGTTCGCTGCGTAGCCGGGCATTGGCGAACGCTGGTGTCTGCAGTAAGCCGGGGATCAGTGAAATGGCGTACTCGGTGATCGTCTCGGTGCCGCTTTCCAGATCGGCATAGGTGGCCTGCCGGATCCCCATCCGTTCTGCGTCCGCCACCCACCATCCACGCGCCCAACCGTCGGCGGCGGCGTCCACGATCGCGGCTCGTCGGTTCACACCCGCCGCGAGGTAGTCACAGATTCCGCTGACGAGATCAATATCAGGGCCGAGACGTCCGTTCTCCAACGCACTGATCTGTTGCCGCGGAAATCCCAGCGCACGGGCGATCGACTCGCCCGTCACGCCATGCTCCTCCCGCAGCCGACGGATCTCACGTCCGAGCCATCGTCGGCGGACATACGGACTAGGGCGATTCACCGGCAGCCTCCAGGGACCACGCACGCCCGGTCGACAGTGGAGCTGACCGGGTGCGCTCACTGTAACCCCACCAATCCCTTGGTGGTGACCGAGCCGGCGGACGGTCCGCCACTGTTTCCGCAGGCCATGCACTGGTCGAACCGCAAGTCGGTACGCGAAGTCGGACCGAAGGTAGGTATTCCCAGCGTCAACCTCTGGCGGGCATGATCTTTTTGGATGGCGATTGGTTCAGCTTGGCGCTCCACTGCTGATCGGTATTGACGGTCATTCAGACGGGCGGTGCCTGCGTGTTGCTATTGATGATTGCCATTCTGGTGAGTCTGGCTGTCGGCTGGATGGCCGGAATGGTTACGTATCGAGCTTCCCGACGGTGGTGTGGCCGGTGCGGTGGTTCTCTTCGCTGCGCTGCCTGCGAACCGGCCACGATGACGGCCACCTGATTCAACAATTTCAGCAGCAAGTTTGATCACCAGCAGAACCAGGGCAGAGGTGACGGGGTTGGAAAGCGCTGCGAGACGAGGAATCGTCGCGAGGACGCGTCCGTTGGCGGACCTTCCTGTTCGGCTCAAGGCAGCACTGATTGTCGTGCCGACGGTATTGGCCGCGGTGCTCTCGACAGGGTTCGGCCTCTGGGCTTCTGTTCGGGAGGCTGGGGCTACGCGGCGCGCCGGGGACATGTTCATCGCGGGTGGAGCCGCTGGCGAGGTGACGCAGCGGCTTCAGGTCGAGCGGAACGCCGCGGTGGGCCTGCTGCTGTCCGGCTCGACGGTCACTCCAGCCGCTTTCGAGCGTGCGGTTCAGGACACGGATCGTGCGGTATCGCGGTTTCACCAGCAGCGTGACCGGCTTGATGACGTCCCGGAGTCCGTGCGACTGGTGTTAACCAGGGTGGACGCCGGCTTGATGGACGTTGGGGCGCAGCGGCAGCGGGTGCGAGGCGATGGGCTGGTGTCGTTGTCGGCGGTGGCCTTCGGTTACCGCGGGGTAATCGCTGATCTTGATGACTTGCTGCCCGCAGTGGCGCAGAGCGGCGTTACTCCTCAGCTCGCTGACGAGATGCGCGCGGCGGCGGCGATGTCGCGGGCTCGGGAGTCGGTGGGTCAGCAGCAGGTGGCGGTGTTGCAGGCGCTGGCGGCTAGGCGGTTGGCCCCGGCGCTGCATGCCGAAATCGTGGCCGCCCGATCCGCGCAGGACGAGGCGTTGCGTGAGTTCGACGCGTTGGCGCGGCCGTCGTGGCAGGCGCTGCTGGGTCGAACGCTGACTGGCCCGGACGTGCTGGCCGCCGTGCGGCTAGACGGGGCGGTGTCCGGCACGGGCGTGTATGAGCCGGTGCGGTTGGCGGGCGGTGCTGCTCAGTGGAGCCGGGTGATGACCACCCGGGCGGACCTGCTGGCCCAGGTGCAGTCGGCGGTGAACGGTGACATCGGGGCTGGCGCTGATGACCTGTGGCTGGAGCAGGTTCGGTCTGCCGCGCTACAGGCCGCCGTGTTGATAGTGATGCTGATCGTTGCTGTGGTCACCGCGGTGCGGGTGGCGCGGTCGCTGGTCGGCCAGTTGTCGTTGTTGGAACAGGGCGCGCGGCGAGTCGCGGACGTTGAGCTGCCGGGTCTGGTCCGGCGGTTGCGGGCGGCATCGGATCCGACGGCGGCGCAGCGGTTGGCCGAGGGCGCTGGTGGAGTGGCGGTACCCGTCGTCGGTCGCGACGAGGTGGGACAGGTCGCTGACGCGTTCAACCTGGTGTTGCGTTCCGCCGTGGACGCGACGGTGGATCAGGCGCGGGGCCGTGCCCTGATCAGTGCGATGATCACGTCGGTTGGGCGGCGGGTCCAGGCGCTGACGGAGCAACTTCTGGGAAGTATCGATCTCCTTGAACGTGATGAGGAAGATCCGGATCGGCTGGCGATGGTGTTCGCCGCTGATCAGCAGGCGACTCGCCTGCGCCGCTTTGGGGCGAACCTGCTGATTGTCGCCGGTGGCGGTCCGGGTCAGTCGCAGCGGATGCCGGTTGAGTTGGGCGACCTGGTGAACGCGGCTTTGTCGGAGACCGAAGGTTTCGCCCGGATCAGTGTCGAGCGGCTGGTTGGGGTCGAGATCGACGCTCGCGCTGTCAACGCGGTCAAATCCATCCTGGCGGAGCTGCTGGACAACGCGACCCGGTTTTCCGCCGATCAGGTGCAGGTGTTGGCGGCATGGTCCGGGCGAGACGTGCAGATCCTCGTGGTCGACTCCGGTCTCGGGCTGGGTGCGAAGCAGTTGGAGCGTGCCAACGCGTTGCTGGCGAGCCCGGAGGTGGAAGTCACGGTCACCGACCAGATGGGCCTGGTCGTGATCTCACGCCTTGCCCGCGAGTTCGGGGTCCGCGTGCGCCTGACCATGACCAGACCGACTGGTATCACGGCCGAGGTGACCGTGCCGGCCGAGTACGTCACCCGAGTTCATGTACGCGAGATTGTGGTGCCCAGCCAGGTCCAGCGACGAGCCCGTCCCGAACTCGCGCCAGCACCCCAACCGGTTGCCCCGGTACAGCCTGTCGCCCCGGCGGTGCCCCGGACTGGCGACGGCTGGGCCGGTCCGACCCGGCCGTCCACGGCCGTGCCGGCGCCACCGCCGGACGCGACCATGGAATTACCGCAGGTGCGCCGCGATCGGGCACCGCTGCTGTTGCCGGCTGGCGACTCCCGTCCGGCTGACACTCCGGTGTTCCGTGAGGTCGTGGCGCGCTCACCGTGGTTGTGGCCGCAGACCGACGACGCAGGCGGGTTTCGCACCGCAGCCGATGCGGGCTGGCAGGCGGCGGCGTCCACCGCCGAGCCGGCCACGGATGGGCGTACCGCGTCCGGTCTTCCTCGACGCCGCCCCCACGCACACGTGGTGCCCGGTGGGCTGCCGACGCAGCGCACCCGCTCCGAGCCTTCCGCACCGATCGATCCTGCGGCGATCAGAGCACAGGTCGCCGGAACGCTACGTGGCCTGCGGGCCGCGTCTGTCACCCCTCCCCTCGCGACAGGAGAACACTGATGGCCCCCACCACTACCGCCACACCCCGTAATCCGCAGCTATCGACTGTGCTGGACGGGTTGGCGCAGCAGATGCCGGCCGTGGCGCACGTCGTCGCGGTGTCTGCGGATGGGCTGCTGCTGGCCAGCACCTCCGGCCTGGAGATTGACCGGGGCGACCAGCTCGCCGCGATCGTGTCCGGTCTGGTCAGTCTGGCCCGCGGTGCCACCGATCTACTGCTGACCGGGAGTGTGCAGTTCCAACTGCTGATGATGGCCGACGGGATCCTCGTCGTGCAGCAGGTGCCCGACGGCACGTCGCTGGCCGCGCTGGCCCGCGTCGACTGCGACCCGTCGCTCGTCGCCTACCAGCTGGCGGCGCTCGCGGCACGCATCGGCGAGCAGGCAAGACCGGGACCACGCGTGGCGGGCTGACCCAGGTGCCGGTGGCGACGAGCATGGGCTTGGACCCGAGCGTGATTGACGGTCATGCCTCGACGGTCACGGTTCTGGTGACCGGCGGCCCGGGGACGGGCAAGACCTGCTTCCTGCGGGCCGCGAGCCACGGCCACGCGGTGCTGGCTGGCCAACCGGGCAGCGTGTGGGAGGCCGGCTCCGCCACCCTGCCCACCGGCGTCACCGTCGCCTTGCGTACCACCCCCGGGCAGCGGCGCTGGTGGTGGATGTGGGACCAGCTCGCCACAGGCGTCTTCGGGGCTGTGGTGCTGGTCGACTCCACTCGCCTGGCGGCCTCGTTTCCGGCGCTGGATTACCTCGACGCCCGTCGTCTGCCGCACCTGGTGGCGATCAACCGGCCTCTCGGTGGCTCGCGCAACCGCCGCGAGATCCGCGAGGCCCTGCGGGTCACCGCGCAGGTGCCGGTCCTGACCTGTGACGCCACTGAGCCCGCCTCCGTGTTGGCCGTCCTGCACCACCTCACCACCGCCGTACCCGCCACCCATGACCCGTCTTCCACGCCCCTTCCTTACTGATCAGCGCACTCGCACGAAAGGACTCCGACTCCCGTGATCCCTCAAAACACCGCCCGCCGATCTCGGTGGCGCCTGGCTTTGGCCGCCGCCATCGCTGCCGTGCTCATCGCCGTCTCCGGATGCTCCGGGTCGAGCCTCGGCGGCTCGGACACCGCCGGTGGCGAGATCCGCATCGGCCTGATCGTGCCGAAGTCCGGCCCGTACAAGGCGGTCGGTGACGATCAGTCGGCCGGGTGGCGGCTGGCCCTGGAAAAGCTGGGCGGCAAGCTCGGCGGCCGACCCGTCAAGGTGATTGAGGCCGACGAGGGCGACGGTAAAGCCACCGCGCTCGCGTCGGCGCGCAAGCTGATCGAGCAGGACAAGGTCCTCGCCCTGGTCGGCGGGGGCACCGCGGACACGGTGCAGACCCTGTACCCGCTGTTGAAGGAGTCCGGGGTGCCGCTGATCGGCACCGGCGGCCGGCCCTCCACAGTCGCCGACCCGACGTACCTGTGGTCGACGTCGTGGCTGAGTCAGGAGACCGGCGCGTCGATCGCCGGCTACCTGCGGCAAAAGGTCGGCGACGGCCGGGTATGGGTAATCGGCCCCGACTACATCGGCGGACGCGACCAAATCGCCGGGTTCGTCGACACGTTCCGCAAGGCAGGCGGGAAGCTGGCCAACCCGGGCGGCGAGCCGACGTGGACGCCGTGGGCGCCGGCCCCGACCACCGAGTTCTCCCCTTACCTGACGAAGATCAAGCAGGCTGCTCCGGCGGCGGTCTACACCTTCTACGCCGGCGCGTCCGCGATCGAGTTCGTCAAGCAGTACCGGCAGTACGGCGTCGATGTGCCGCTGTACGCCTCGGGCTTCCTCACCGAGGGCGCGCCGCTCGCGGCCTTGGGGCAGCAGGCCAAGGGCGTCTACACCGCGCTGAACTACTCGACAACGCTGGACAACGCGGCCAACCGGGACTTCGTGCGCCGCTACACGGCGGCCAACGACGGGCGCCTGCCGAACCTCTACCACGTCTGTTCCTGGGACGCGGCCCTCGTGCTGGACAAGGCGATAGCGGAGGCGCTCACCCGCCCCG
>NZ_WAAS01000052.1:0-33697 GCF_008806585.1 Micromonospora sp. AMSO12t | reverse complement strand
TCTGCCGGGGCGGCGGGGGGAGTTGCGGTCACGTGTTCATCTTCCGTTGAGGTTCGAGGAGCTGAGCCAGATCCGCGATGTGCAGAATGCCCACGACATCTTCGCCTGAGGTCACCACGTACTGCGCGCCCGGGTGGGTCTGCACGGTCTCCATCACGCCTTCCCCGTCGAGTCCCACCGGCATCGCGGGCAGGTCGGGCAGGGATCGGGCGACCGCGTCGACGGCCAGCCAGGGGCGGCGTTCCACGGGCACGGCGTCCGCCGCCGCCGGGTCGACCAGGGCGACCGGCCGGCCGGCGGTGTCGGTGACCACGAGGGCGGCGCCCGGGGTGCTCCCGTCGGCGCGCCGGCGGTGCGCCTCGGCCAACGGCGTGCCGGTGGGCACGGCGAGCACGGGCCGGGCCAGCCGGGCCAGGTCGATCAGCGGGAAGCGGCGACTGATCCGGGCCATCCGGATCGACTGCCCGGCGCCGCGCCACAGGGTGAACGCGACGAGCAGCATCAGCGGCAGCGCCAGCGGCGCCAGGTCGCGGGTGAGGGTGAGCAGGGCGACCAGCGCGGCGGTGCCGACGGCGACGACGCGTCCCACCCAGCCGGCGACCTCGGTGCCGCGGTGCCGGTCGCGGGTCACCGCCCAGACCGCCGCCCGCAGCGCCCGGCCGCCGTCGAGCGGCAGGCCGGGCAACATGTTGAACAGCGCGACGATGACGTTGCTGACGGCCAGTTGGAAGGCGAGCTGGTTGGCCAGGGTGCGGTCGGGCAGGGCGAGGGTGGCGGCGACCGCGAGCACGCCGAGCACGGCGGAGACGGCCGGGCCGGCGAGCGACACCAGCAGGTCGATCCGGGGCGTCGGGGCGTCGCGGTCCATCTCGGTGTAGCCGCCGAGCAGCTCCAGGGTGATCCCGCGCACACCGATGCCGTAGCGGCGGGCGGTGAGGGCGTGGCCGAGCTCGTGCAGGAGCACCGAGCCGAGCAGGGAGACCACGAAGCCGAAGCCGATCAGGTAGCCGGCGAGCTGGGACAGCTCGAGCTGGCGGCGGGCGAACTCGGCGTACAGCACGGTCACCAGCAGGGTGAGCAGCACCATCGAGCCGTTGAGGTGCAGCGGCACCCCGAACACCCGGCCCACGGTCAGGCCGCCCCGCGCGTCGGGCCGGCGGCGCGGTCGCCTCGTCTGCTCCATCGGATCGATGCTACGCGGCGGAGATCATGCGCCGGTGTGGTGACGGGACCGGGCGCCGGCGCGGCGACGCGCTGGTGCACCGTCCGGCGACGCGATCATGCACCGGTGCGGCGACGGCGGTGGTGTCACACCGGTGCCCTAACCTTCCGGGCATGACGGCGGAACCGGTGACCACGCAGCATTCCCCGACCCCGGCCGATGTCCCGGCGACGGTGCGGGCCTCGCTGTCGCCGTCACGGGCGGCGGATTTCAAGACCTGCCCGTTGCTCTACCGGTTCCGCAGCATCGACCGGCTGCCCGAGCGGCCGACCGTCGAGCAGGCCCGGGGCACACTCGTGCACGCGGTGCTGGAGCGGCTGTTCGACCTGCCGGCCGCCGGGCGCACCCCGACGGCCGCCGGCGACCTGGTGGCCCCGCAGTGGGACCGGCTCGTCACCGAGCAGCCCGAGCTGGCGGCGCTGTTCGCCGACGGCGACCCGGCGGCGACCGAGTTCCTCCGCTCCGCCGCCGGGCTGCTGGAGGGCTACTTCGCGGTGGAGGACCCGCGCCGGCTGGAGCCGGCCGAGCGGGAGAGCCTGATCTCGGCGGTGGTCGACGAGGAACTGCTGATCCGGGGCTACGTCGACCGGCTCGACGTGGCGCCCGACGGGGCGCTGCGGGTGGTCGACTACAAGACCGGCGGCGCGCCGCGCGAGGCGTTCGAGGCCCGGGCGTTGTTCCAGCTCAAGTTCTACGCGCTGGTGCTCTGGCGCACCCGGGGCGTGGTCCCCCGGGTGCTGCGGCTGCTCTACCTCAAGGACTCGGAGATCTGCGACTACGCCCCGGACGCCGACGAGTTGCTGCGCTTCGAGCGCACCGTGGTGGCGTTGTGGCGGGCGATCGAGCAGGCGACCGCCCAGCAGGATTTCCGTCCCCGCCCGAGCCGGCTCTGCGACTGGTGCAGCCACCAGGCGCTCTGCCCGACCTTCGGGGGCACCCCGCCGCCGTTCCCGACGCAGGCGGCGCCGGATCCGCTGCGCGACGCCCGGTCCCGCCCGACGCCTCCCGGCGCCGACGAGTGACCGGCTGACCGGCGCACCACCATCCGGTGAGGTCCTCCGCCACTCGGCAACGGGTTCGAAGCCGCCGCACGGCCGGTCGTCTGGCGCTCACGCGGCGGGTGACACCCTCGTCGGCCGCCCCGACGGGGACGAGCTGCTCTCCTCCTGAGGGATGAGGCCGGGCTCACCGCCGGCGACGATCAATCGGCCGCGACGGCGGATAGCGTCGCGGTATGACTTCGGGCCCCCGGGCGTGGCTGCGCCAGCACCCCCTCGCCGCGGACGTGCTCCTCGCCGGCGGGCTCGTCGTGGCGGAGGTGGTGCTCACCGCGTTGACCCCCCGCGAGTACTGGCCGGGGCGCCTGCTGGCGGCGCTGGGCTGGAGCGTGGTCTGCGCCGCCCCGGTGGCGTGGCGGCGGGTGGCGCCGTGGGCGGCGGTCGCGCTGGCGGTGGCGACGCTGGCGGTGCCGCTGCTGCTCGGCCCCGCGCCGACCACGCAGGGCATGACCTTCATGGTGCTCACCTACACGGCGGCCGCCGCCGGGCCACCGCGTACGGCGGTCGTGGCGGCGCTGGTGCTGTGGATACCGGTCGCCACCACCAGCGCCCTCGCGCCGCCGCCCGACGAGCTGCTGGCGAACGTCAGTCCCGCCTACCTGGTGCTGAACAACCTGCTGGTGGGGGCGGTGGCGTACTCGGTGGGACGCGCGGTGCACGCCCGTCGGGCCTCCACGGAGGCGCTGCGGGAGCGGGCCCGGGCGGCCGAGGAGAACCAGCGTTCGCTGGCCGAGCGGGCGGTCGCCGACGAACGCCGCCGCATCGCCCGCGAGCTGCACGACGTGGTCGCGCACCACGTCAGCGTGATGGGGGTGCTGGCCACGGGGGCCCGTCGCGTGCTGCCGAAGGACCCGGACGCGGCCGACGGGGCGATCGCCACCATCGAGGAGACCAGCCGGGCGACGCTGCGGGAGATGCGCCGGCTGCTCGACGTGCTGCGTACCGACGCCGAGCCGGCCGCCGAGCTGGCTCCGCAGCCGGGGCTCGCCGGCATCGAGGCGCTGGTGGAGCAGGTGCGCGACGCCGGCCTGCCGGTGACCCTGCGGGTCGAGGGCACCCCGGCGACGCTGGAGGAGGGGGTGGCGTTGACCCTCTACCGGATCACCCAGGAGGCGCTGACCAACGCGCTCAAGCACGCCGGCGCGGCCACCGCCCAGGTGCTGCTGAGCTTCGACGGGGACACGGTCGACGTGGAGATCGCCGACACCGGGCGCGGCCCCGGGCCCGACGGCGACCGGATCGGGCACGGCCTCGTCGGGATGCGGGAGCGGGTCGCCCTCTACGGTGGTGTCCTGCGTACCGGGGCGCGGCCGGGCGGGGGCTTCCGGGTGTCGGCGAGGATCCCGGTGGAACCCCGGGGCGCGGCGGCGTGACCGGGGATCGGGACGGGGGAATCAGGTGACCGACGCGACGGTGCCGGCACGGCCGGTACGCATCCTGCTCGCCGACGACCAGCCGCTGCTGCGTACCGGCTTCCGGATGGTGCTGGGCACGGAGGACGACCTGGACATCGTCGCCGAGGCCGCCGACGGTCTGGAGGCGGTGGAGCTGTCCCGCCGGCTGCTGCCCGACGTGGTGCTGATGGACATCCGGATGCCGCGGATGGACGGGGTCGCCGCGACCCGGGCGATCGTCGACGCCCGGCTGCCGGTGCGGGTGCTGATCCTGACCACCTTCGACCTGGACGAGTACGTGGTGGGGGCGCTGCGGGCCGGGGCGAGCGGCTTCCTGGCCAAGGACGTGCCGGCCGACGACCTGGTGGCGGCGATCCGCACGGTGGCCGCCGGGGACGCGGTCGTCGCGCCGCGCATCCTGCGGCGCCTGCTGGACCGCTTCGCCGACGCGCTGCCCGACCCCGCGGCCGCGCCGCCCCGCACGCTGAGCGCGCTGACCGAGCGGGAGCGGGAGGTGCTCGTGCACGTGGCCCGGGGCCTGTCCAACGCCGAGATCGCCCGGGCGTTGTCGGTCAGCGAGACCACCATCAAGACCCACGTCGGGCACGTGCTGACGAAGCTGGGGCTGCGCGACCGGGTGCAGGCCGTGGTGCTGGCGTACGAGTCGGGTCTGGTCCGCCCACGGGCGTAGCGCCTCGTCGCCGGCCGGCGCGGGCCGCGTACCCGGGGATTCGCCACGGCACGCGGCGCGGTTGCCGCCGTCACCTACCGTGACCGGAGACGTCGCCGCGCGGTTGACCCTGACGCGGCGTCACTGTGCAGGATCGGTCCCGGCCGGCGGAACGCCCTCGCCCGGCCGCCCACTCAGGGGCAACCCTGAGTCGGCATTGGGGGGGCACCCGCAGCGCGAAATCCGCCACGGCTCCGACCGGAGTCGGAGGGATCGGGGCTGGCGAGCACAGATGATGGGACTGCCGTGCCGGACCAGCGGGGGCGGCGCGGACCGAAGACAGACGGAAGAGGTAGATGACGTGACCGCGACGGTAGGCCAGCAGGCGCAGGCCGCGGCCCGGGCGAACGACGTGTGGAAGGTGTACGGCAGCGGCGAGGCGCAGGTCATCGCGCTGCGGGGGGTCAGCGCGGAGTTCGAGCGGGGCCGGTTCACGGCGATCATGGGGCCGTCGGGCTCGGGCAAGTCGACGTTGATGCACTGCCTCGCGGGCCTGGACTCGGTGACCCGGGGCACGGTGTCGATCGGCGACACGAAGGTCACCGGCCTGGGCGACGCGGGCCTGACGAAGCTGCGCCGCGACAAGGTCGGCTTCATCTTCCAGCAGTTCAACCTGCTGCCGACGTTGACGGCGAAGGAGAACATCCTGCTGCCCCTGTCGATCGCCGGACGCAAACCGGATCCGGCCTGGTACGACACGGTGATCGCCACGGTCGGGCTGCGGGACCGGCTGGACCACCGGCCGGCGCAGCTCTCCGGCGGCCAGCAGCAGCGGGTGGCGTGCGCCCGGGCGCTGGTCGCCCGGCCCGAGGTGATCTTCGCCGACGAGCCGACCGGCAACCTGGACTCGCGGGCCGGCGCGGAGGTGCTGAACTTCCTGCGCAACTCGGTGCGCGAGCACGGGCAGACCATCGTGATGGTCACCCACGACCCGACCGCCGCCGCGTACGCCGACCGGGTGGTCTTCCTCGCCGACGGGCAGATCGTCTCCGAGCTGATCGAGCCGACCGCCGACACGGTGCTGGACACCATGAAGAAGCTGGACACCCCCGCCGAGGTGGCGCGCTGATGTTCCGCGCGACCCTGAAGAGCCTGCTGGCCCGCAAGGTCCGGCTGATCCTCTCCGGCCTGGCCGTGGTGCTGGGCGTCATGTTCGTCTCCGGCGCGTTCGTGCTCACCGACACCCTCGGCCGCTCGTTCGACGCGATCTTCGCCGACGCGTACGAGGGCGTGGACGTCAACGTCGCCGCCAAGCCGAAGATCGACATCGGCGAGACGGAGGGCATGCCGGTGGCGGCGCCGGTGCCGGCGGCCACCCTCGACAAGGTCCGGGCGGTGCCCGGCGTCGCCGAGGCCACCGGCGTGGTCGGCGTCGACGGGGCGCGGCTGATCGGTGGCAACGGCAAGGTGGTCGCCTCGTTCGGCCCGCCGCAGCTCGGCGAGAACTGGACCGGCGAGAGCGACCTGGTGCGGCTTCGCGAGGGGCGGGCCCCGCAGGCCGACGACGAGATCGTCATCAACAAGGCGCTCGCGACGGCCGGCAAGGTGAAGGTCGGCGACCGGGTCGGCGTGCTGACCCTCCAGCCGAAGCAGGAGTTCACCATCGTCGGCGTGTTCGGCTACAGCGGCGGCCGGGACTCCATCGGTGGCGCCAACGAGATCATGTTCACCACGCCGGTCGCGCAGAAGCTGATGCTCGGCGCGCCGGACACCTTCAGCAACCTCTCGGTCACCGCCGCCGACGGGGTGTCCGACGAGGCGCTGCGCGACGCCGTGGCCGCCGCGGTGGGTGCCGAATTCGAGGTCAAGACCGGTACGCAACTGTCCGAGGACGCGGCGGCCGGCATGAAGGAGGCGCTGTCCTTCTTCAACCGGATCCTGCTCGGCTTCGCCGCGGTGGCGCTGCTGGTGGGCACCTTCCTGATCCTCAACACCTTCTCGATCATCGTGGCGCAGCGCACCCGCGAACTGGCGCTGATGCGCGCCGTGGGGGCCAGCGGCCGGCAGATCATCGGCTCGGTGGTGCTGGAGGCCATCGCGGTGGGGCTGGTCGCCTCGGTGCTGGGCCTCGGCGCGGGCATCGGCATCGGCGCGCTGCTGGCGTACCTGTTCAGCACGTTCGCCGGCGGGCTGACCCTGGCGGGGATCGGCGTGCCGCTCTCCGCGGTGGTCGGCGCGTTCTCCGTCGGTCTCGTGATCACCGTGGTGGCGGCGCTGCTGCCGGCGCTGCGGGCGTCGCGGATCCCGCCCATCGCGGCGATGCAGGACGTCGCCACCCCCGACCGCCCGCTGACCAAGGTCACCGTGGCCGGCGCGATCGTCACGGCCGTGGGTGGCGCGCTGCTGGCGCTGGGGCTCACCGGAAACGCCGGGGGCAACACCCTCGCCACCATCCTCGGCGGGGTGCTGTTCGCCTTCATCGGCGTGGCCCTGCTGACGCCGCTGATCAGCCGGCCGGTGGTGAGCCTGCTCGGCGCGCTCTTCGCCTGGTCGGTGCCGGGGAAGCTGGGCCGGCTCAACTCGGGGCGCAACCCGCGCCGCACCGCCATCACCGCCGCCGCGCTGATGGTCGGCATCGCGCTGGTCACCGGCGTGACGGTGATCCTGGACTCCGCGAAGAGCAGCATCGGCGGGCTCGCCCAGGACAGCCTGAAGGCGGAGCTGGTGATCGCCGGGGCGCAGAGCGGCCCCCGGCCGCCGAGCTTCGACCCGGCGGTGCTGGAGAAGGCCGCCGCGATCCCGGGGGTGCGCCTGGCCGACGGCGAGTACGGCGACCTGGCGATGGTCGGCGGCGAGCGCACCTGGGTGGCGGCGAGCAGTGACGTCGCCGCGCTGCGGCTGATCTTCGGGGCCGAGCCGACCGCCGGCGACATCGACCGGTTGGCGCCGGACGGGATGCTGGTCAGCTCCGACACCGCGACGGCGCGCGGCCTCTCCGTGGGGTCGAAGGTGCCGGTGCAGACGTCCCGGGGCGAGGCGCGGACGTACACCGTGACCGGCATCTACGCCAGTTCCCAGCTGACCAACCCGGTGGTGCTGCCGGCGGAGGCGGCGAGCGGCTTCGCCATCCCGCAGCCCATCCAGGGATTCATCCAGCTGGCGCCGGGCACCCGGGTGGCCGACGTGCAGCCGCAGATCGAGGCGCTGCTGGCCGACTCCCCCGAGGTGTCGGTGGCCGACCGGGAGGCGTTCATCGAGCAGCAGACCGGTCAGCTCGACGGGCTGCTCATGATGATCCAGATCCTGCTGGCGCTGGCCATCGTGATCGCCGTGCTCGGCATCATCAACACCCTGGCGCTGTCGGTGCTGGAGCGCACCCGGGAGCTGGGGCTGCTGCGGGCCATCGGCCTGCGCCGGGCGCAGACCATGCGGATGATCACCGTGGAGGCGGTGGTGATCTCGGTGTTCGGCGCGCTGCTCGGCGTCGTCGTCGGCGCCGGCCTGGGCGCGGCCGTGGTCGAGGCGCTGCGCGACGAGGGCATCACCGACCTGGTGCTGCCCTGGACCCAGATGGGGATCTTCCTCGGCCTCGCCGCGATCGTCGGGGTGGTCGCCGCGGCGCTGCCTGCGGTCCGGGCCGCCCGGATCAACGTGCTCGGCGCCATCGCCCACGACTGATCCCACCGCACGACGAGGGCCCCGCCGGTCGGCGGGGCCCTCGTCGTCTCAGGCGCCGGGCGGCGGCGCCCCTCGTCCGTCAGGCGCCCGGCGGCGGCGCGCCGAGCAGGGCGGCCAGCAGCTCCAGGTCCGCGCCGGTCAGGCTCTCCAGCTGGTGTACGCCGTCCAGCGGCGCGATCGGCACCTCGGCCGGTACGGCCAGCACCGCCGCGCCGGCGGCGAGCGCGCTGGCCACCCCCGTGGGCGAGTCCTCGATCGCCACGCAGCGGGCGATCGGCACGCCGAGCAGCCGGGCGGCGGTCAGGTACGGCTCCGGGTGCGGCTTGGCCGCCTCGACCTCGTCGCCGCAGACGACCGCGTCGAAGCTGTCGCGCCCGAGGGTGTCCAGCGCCACCTCCACCAGGGGCCGGCCGCTGGAGGTCACCAGCGCCGTCGGGATGCCCGCCGCCCGGACGGCCCGCAGCAGGTTCAGCGCGCCGGGGCGCCAGCGCAGCCCGGTGCGGAACAGCTCCAGGATCCGGGCGTTGATCCACGCCGCGCTGGCCTGCGGGTCGCGCCCCGGCTGGCCCAGGTCGTCGTGCAGGAGGCGCATCGACGCGGCCATGCTGGAGCCGATCATCGCCTTGCGGGCCGGATCGGAGAGGGTGCCGCCGTACTCCGCCGCCAGCTCGTGCAGCGCGACGTCCCACAGCTTCTCACTGTCGACCAGGGTGCCGTCCATGTCGAAGAGCACGGCGGCGGGGTGGTGGCTGTTCAGGGGGTCCTCCCTCGGGTGCGTACCCCGGGATCCTCTCAGCCCCCACGCCGCCAGCGCGCGCCCAGGTGCCGCGGGGTGACCTGGTCGACGGGTTGCGCGCGGGCGCGAGACTCGGGACAACCGGCCGCCAGCCACGGCGGTCCCTCGCCCGGAGGTCGCCATGCGCGTCCGATCCCTGGTCTCCCGGTGCACCGTGATCCTGCTGGCCGCCGCCGCCGCGATCTGGCCGGCCGGGCCGGCCGCCGCCGCGAGCCTGCCGCTGGAGCGGTGCTACGGCCTGGAGACCCCCCAGCACGAGGATGAGCGGGACTGGTTCGCCCCGGGCAACGTGCACACCACGTGGCCCTCCCCCGTGGGCATGGTCGACCGGGACGTGTTCCGGGTGTCCGCCCTGGGCAAGGTCCGCATCGACCACTGGGGCACCCAGAAGTCGATCGCCGGCGAGCTGCCGCTGGCCGGCAGCGGCTGGCCCGCGCCGGACGCTCCCCGGTACGCCCTGATCGCGAAGGTGACCTCCGGTTCCATGCTGGTGCTCAGCACCGGGCTGTTCTACGGCTCGGGCCGGTGGTTCCCGGTCGGCGCCGGCAGCGGCTGCATGCTCTACTACAACGCCGGTGCGCCGTCGCGGCTGGTCTTCTCCTTCAACGACCCGAACCTCGGCGACAACGGCGGCGGGGCCTCGGTGTGGGTGCGGCAGTGGTGGGGCGAGTTCTGACCGCTCAGGTGAGGCCGCAGGCGGCCAGGGACCGTTCGTAGCCGCGGAAGAACGACTCGGTGCGCTGCTCGGCGGTGCCGTGCGCGCCCTCGGCGAACCAGGGCTGGTCGGGTGCGTCGCCGACGGCCAGCAGCCCCTCGCGGAACTCCTCCAGGTCGCCGTCGGCGAGCCGCAGTGCCTTCGAGCGCACCGAGTCGCCGAGGTACGCCCCGGCCATGCAGTCGGCCTGCAACTCCTGCTGGATGGTGTAGGAGTGGCGGATGCCGAGCCGGGCCTGGATGCCGTGCGCGTACTCGTGGCCGAGCAGGTAGAACACGAACGCGTCGCCGACCTGTCGGAACGCGCCCACCGACCATCTCACGTCGTAGGCGATGAAGTCGCCGGCCGAGCAGTAGACGGCGTTGTTGCGCGGTAGCGGCTGCCCGCCGCAGGAGACCTCCCCGGCGCGCTGGTACGGCACGATCCGGCTGATCGGGCGGAAGCGCTGCCCCGAGGCACGGAACTGGGCGGCCCAGTACCGCTCGGCGATGCTCTGCGCGTCGGCGACGTCCTGCCGGAACTCCGCGACGCTGGTGGTGCCGTCGGCCCGGGTCTGCTCGGCGCCGGGCGAGGCCGGGCCGCCGGGGCGCCCCGGAGCGGGCTGTCCGTCGGACTCGGACACCCCGCCGACCACGCACCCGGCCGCCGCGACGAGGGCCACCAGCAGGCCGGCCAGCGCGCTTCGCGACCGGCCCTGCACACGCGTCGTCACAGTGCCCTCCCCGGCGTCGGCGTCACGACGTCCAGTACCCCCGCGGCGGGTCCGCCATACCGGGGCAGGGAGGTGGGCGACGCCGCGGACGGCGACGGTTCACCGGTCCGGCCGTGCAGCACCGCCGGCCTGACTGGCCGGTCGACGGGGCAGGGCGGACGGGAGACCCGCCCGCCCTGTCTCTCGGCCTCCGTCAGGTCACGTTGCACATCGGCCGGGGGCCCTCGGCCATCGTGAGATCGCCGATCACGATCCGGTGGTCGGTGGTGGGCGTGTGCAGCCTGCAGCTACGGAAGTTCACGCCTCGGCCGAGCAGGTAGTCGAACTTCGCCGCAGCGGTGGGGAACCCGGGCCCGGTGTGCG
The DNA here is from genome assembly GCF_008806585.1 of Micromonospora sp. AMSO12t. Classification (NCBI taxonomy): domain Bacteria; kingdom Bacillati; phylum Actinomycetota; class Actinomycetes; order Micromonosporales; family Micromonosporaceae; genus Micromonospora; species Micromonospora sp. AMSO12t. The sequence continues at coordinate 23,089 of NZ_WAAS01000052.1, read as the reverse complement.
GGAGGGTCTTGACGCAGCGGGTGTCCTCGGCTGGTCCGCAGAACGGGTCGACGTCCCTGAACCCGGCCTGCCAGATCGGGCCCATGACCTTCGTGACGTACGGCCGGGTGTTGAGGTCACCAAGAACGAGTGCGCGAGGGTACGCCCGCGCGGCGCTCACCAACTCGCCGACCTGCTTCTGCCTCATCTCTTCGCGTTCCCTCGTCGGCTCACTGAGCTGCGTGTTGAACACCCGGACCCACTGGCCGTCGACCTCCGTGGTGAACGACTGCATGCCGCGCGCCTCCCACCACCCCTCGTCCACGCTGTAGCCCTTCTTGTTGTGGGCCCTGACCGTGGTGCCCTTGGCGTAGACGATCGCGGTGCCGAGCCGACCTGGACATCCGATGTTCTGCGCGGCCGTTCCGGTCCGGTACTCGTACTTGAAGCCCGCTTCGTTGAGCTGCCGGACGGCCTCGCGTACCTCGTTCAGACAGGATTCCTGCAACGCGGCCACCTGCGGCCGGAAACGCTTGATCTGATCCGCGACCGACTTCGGCGTGCCGAGTTTCTGACCGTTCGTGTTCCACGTCATGAACCGGTTGGGGATCGGCTTGAGGGCCTCCTCGGCGGCGTGGGCAGGGCCGGCGTACGCGGGCGCCACGAGCCCCGCCACCGCCGCCACCGACCCGGCCAGCCATACCCTCGCGATGCGCCATGCTGCGCGTGCTGTGCTGCTCGACCTGCTCATGTCTCCCCTGTTCCTGTGGATCAGTGTCGGACTGGCCGGGCGACGTGCCAGGGGCGCCGGCACTTCTCGGTTCGGGCGGACATTCGTCGTCTGCCTTCACTCCGCCATTCGGCTCCGAGTGCGAAAGGTCGTCCCGTGTGGCCAGATCTGCTGAAAGTGTCACCGGCGGTCGGTGATGCGGAAAAGGGTCTGCGCCGTTCGGAACAGTTCCGAACGCACTGCTCGGACGCGCTGATTTGGCCTTTGTGGACACGGCCAGGCACTTCTTTCAGCAGGCGGCATCAAGAAATTGACCGGCTCGTGTCGATCGGTTACGGGCCGCCTTCGCCGTCGGGGCCGTGCAGAAACGGGCCGTCGGGGCCGCGTCGGCTGGCGCTGTCGCGGAAATACCGCAGCGACCGTTCGAAGTTCCCGACCGCGCGGTGGTGCCCGCCCTCGGCGAGATCCGTCCGGCCGAGGCCGTCGAACACCCCCGCCGCAATTCTCCGTGCCGCCCAGGCGCGTGGGTCGGGCGGCGGGCTCGGCGGCGCGTGGGTCGGGCGGACGGTCGCGGCGACGGTCAGGGGCTGGCGGCGAGGAAGACGAAGGCGGCGAGCAACACCAGGTGCACGCCGCCCTGGAGCACCGTGGCCCGCCCCGGCACCACGGTCAGCACGCCGGTGACGACGGTGAGGGCGAGCAGGGTCACCTGGGTGCCGCCGAGGCCGAGCAGCAGCGGGCCCTCCAACCAGATCGACGCGATCGCTATCGCGGGGATGGTCAGCCCGATGCTGGCCATGGCCGAGCCCAGGGCCAGGTTCAGGCTGATCTGCACGCGGTCGCGGCGGGCGGCCCGCGCGGCGGCGATCGTCTCGGGCAACAGCACCAGCAGTGCGATGATCACGCCGACGAACGACGGGGGCAGGTTCGCCCCGGCGACGGCGGACTCGATCGCCGGGGACACCGACTTGGCGTCGCCCACCACGGCGACCAGTGCCACCAGCAGCAGGCCGAGGCTGAGCAGGGCGGCCCGGTCCGACGGCGGCTCGGCGTGTCCCTCCGCGTCGAGCACCCGGCCCTGGCTGTTGACGGGCAGGAAGTAGTCGCGGTGGCGGCCGGTCTGCACCATGACGAACAGGCCGTAGAGGGCGAGCGAGACCACGGCGGCGAAGGCGAGCTGCGCCGGGGTGAACTGCGGGCCCGGCTGGCCGGTGGTGAAGGTCGGCACCACGAGGCTCAGCGCGGCGAGGGTCGCCACGGTGGCCAGCGCCCCGCCGGTGCCCTCGGAGTTGAACACCGCCACCCGGCGGCGCAGCGCCCCGATGAACAACGACAGCCCGAGGATGCCGTTGCAGGTGATCATGACGGCGGCGAAGACGGTGTCGCGGGCGAGGGACTGCGTCTTCTCGCCACCGCTGATCATGAGCGTGACGATCAGGGCGACCTCGATGACGGTGACGGCCACGGCGAGCACGAGCGAGCCGTACGGCTCCCCCACCCGGTGGGCCACCACCTCGGCGTGGTGCACGGCGGCCAGCACCGCGCCCGCCAGCAACACGGCCACCACGACCACGACGGGGCCGGACAGGTCGCGCCCCCAGGTCAGGATCAACACCAGGATCGCCAGCAGCGGCGTGACGACGGTCCAGTCGGTCAGACGGGTGCGGAACAGCGCGGCCATGCCCCCACCTTCGCAGAGGCGACGATCATCCGGCCCCGGACCGTCAGTCCGGGTCCGGCAACCACGGCCCGAGCGCGGCGGGATCGGCAACCGCCTGGCGTACCTGGGCACGTTCCGGTGCGGTCAACGGGAGGGTCGCGAGCCGGCCGCCCCAGTCGGGCACCAGCTCCGGCTTCCCCAGCGCGAGCGACAGCTCGATCAACCCGGCCAGCGCCAACGCCTGTTCGACGGCCGGCGCCGCCTCGCCGTGCCGGCGCAGCCCCGAATTGAGCGCCCGGAAGGCGGCCAGGTCGTCGGTCTTGAACTCGCGCAGGATCCGCGCGTTGTCGAGGACCCGGGCCAGCCCCTGCAACCGCTTCGAACCGCCGTACTCCAGCTCCGCCGGCTCGTCGCGTCGGATGAAGATGATGGTGTTCCCCGACGGATCGACGACGCTGAACCGCGACGCACCGGCACGGTAGCGGGTCATCCGGGGGCGTCCCTTGGCGAGCACCTTGCCGTAGGTGCGGCGCATCCCCTCGCTGAACGCCGCGTGGTAGGGCGCGACCTCGTCGACCATCACCAGGCAACCGCCGGTGTTCTCGGCCGACGGGTCCACGCCCCTCGGCGCGCCGCCGTAGTGCAGCTCGAACCCGCTCCACCGGAACGCCAGGTAGACGTACGGCTTCGTCTGCTCGTACGTGACCTCGAAATCGAGCGCACGCCAGAACGCCAGGGTCTCCTCCGCCGACACGCAGCGCAGCAGCGGCACCGTGGTCTCGTTCGGCTGGACGTGGTTCTCGGTCATCGTCGGCACCCACTCCCCCATCCGGGTCGACAGCCCGGCCATTGTGCCAACGCGCGTGCCGCCACGCACGCCCCCCGGCGGGGGGCGAGGACGAGCGTGACCGGCCTCGCCCGGCGGATGACGCCGAAGGGCCGAGGTGCCGGCTCAGTGCGCCGACGTGGCGCCGAGTTCGACGAGGAGCACACCGCCGGCGATGAGACCGATGCCGAGCATCATGACCTTGGTGAGCGGGTCGTTGAAGGCGAACCGCGCGATGATCGCGGTCAGGGCGATGCCGGCCGCCGCCCAGACGCCGTAGGCGACGCCGACGGCCATGCCGGCGCGGAGGGCCAGGCTGAGGAAGACGAAGCACGTCACGTAGCCGCCGACGAAGACGGGCGCCCATGCCTTCCTACGCAGCCCCTCGGAGGCACGCAGTGCCATGGTGGCGGCGACCTCGAAGGCGATCGCGGCGGCCAGGAAGACCCAGCTCATCGTGCCCCCTCGGGCTCGTGGTGGACGTCGTGCGGCGCGGTGTGCCCCGATTCCGCCGGGTGGGAGCCGAGTTCGACGAGCAGGACCCCGGCGACGATGACGGCGAAGCCGAGCCCCATCACCCAGGTCAGGGCGTCGCCGAACAGCAGCGCGGCCAGCAGCGCGGTGAGGGTGACCCCGCTGGCGGCCCAGATGCCGTACGCGACCCCGATCGGCATGCCCTCCCGCAGGACCAGCGAGATGAGTGCGAAGGAGAGGGTGTAGCCGACGACGACCAGCGCGATCCACGCGGGGTGGTCGTTGGCCGCCCGCAACGCGAGGGTCCCGCTCACTTCCAGGCCGATGGCTCCGGCGAGGTACAGCCACTGCTTCACGGGGCGTCGCCTTCCGCGGTCAGGTCTTCGATGAGCGCGACGAGGGCATCGCGGTCCTGCGGTTCGGGTGGGAACAGGCCGGTGGCGAACGCGCTCCAGAGGCCGTCGGCGGCCAGCCGGGCCAGGGTGAGCCGGGCACGCGTGGTCGGTGGCAGGTCCGGTGGCAGGTCGAACCACTTGGCGAGCCGCCCGACCCAGGGCCCCGACAGCGCCGGCCGGTAGGCGGCTTCCGCGGCGACCGCGTACTCCGCGCGGCTGGCGTCGCCGCCGTACGCCACGCGGGCGTAGGCCCGGATCCGCGCGGCGGGGGTCGCCTGGTCGAAGGGCACCGCGAGCGTGGCGAGCATCGCGTCCTCGACCCGTCCCGCGGCGTGCTCGACGATCGCCAGCAGGAGGGCGTCGCGGGTCGGGAAGTGGTACATCAGTCCCGGCTTGGTCATCCCCGCCTGCCGGGCGACGGCGTCGAGGGTGATGTTCGCGCCCTCCTCGGCGGAGATCAGGGTCATGGCCGCGTCGAGGACGGCGGTTCGCTGGCTCGGTCGCACCCCGCTACTTTACCTTCCGGACGGTAAAGTAACCAGGCGCCCGTGAGCACGATCAGAGCGAGGAAGCCGCAGCGGTCGGGGACCCGCTGGCGGGTTTCCATGTCCCGGCACGGCGGCGGGGCACAGACCGGTCCACAGCGAGGGCGACAGCATGACCCGATTGTGTCGATTGCGGCGAATCGTCCCTCGCCGCCGCTGCGGTGTCCCCACGATGTGAACAAGGTCGGACTCGGAACTGAGAGGGGTAGTGCGCATGAGGCGTCGACGCAGCAGGAGGGGGCCGCTGCTACAGGCGGCAGCGATGTCCCTGGCGGCGATGGTGGCGGCGGCAGCCGTCGTACGGGCCCGCCGCCGCCGCGCCGCGAACAACGCGGCGGTCGCTGGTGTTCCGGGCCTCGGGGACAGCGCGTTCGCCGATGCGGGCACCGGCGGGGTGCCGGTCCCCGGCGGCGCGGCTGCCCGGGACAAGCGGACGGCGTCGCCGGCGGCCGCGACGCGGTGAGGACGGGGAGCGCCGCCCCACGCCCGAGCCGGCACGGCGCCGGCCCGGCGTGACCAGGCGGCGCGCCCGCCGGCATCGAACACGAGCGCCCGTCCCGTCGGCGCGGGTGAGGGCGGAGGCGTTCGCCGTACGGCCGCCGTCGTTCACCCGTGGGCAGGCGCGGGCCGGGGCCGCGCGGATCGTCCGCCCGAGCGTGGGCCCCCGGCCGGTCGGCGGGCGCGGGATGCGCCGACAGCCGGGCGGTGACGTACAGTTCCGGGTCGGACTTGGCGTGGGCCGGGAAGACACGGCGCGGAAACGGGACGAGACAGCGACGGCATGACGGCGGACAACATCACCGAAACCGGCCACGACGGCATCGACCGGAGCCAGCTGGAGACCTGTCTCAGCGTCTTCGAGGCGTTGGAGGACCTGCCCCCGGATCACCCCGACGTGGTACGCGTACAGCGGGCCACCGCGCGGCTCTACAAGGTGATCAAGCAGCGCCGGCGCGAGGAGCGGCGGGACGCGATCGCGGCGGCCGACCGCGCGGTGACGGCGGCCACCGCCACCGGCGCGCCGGGCCGGATCGACGACGAGACCCAGGGGATCCCGCTCGCCTCCCCCACCGAGGGCACGACGGCCGGCTTCCTGCACAACCCGCGCGGCTGCTACGTCTGCAAGCAGCGCTACCGCGAGGTGGACGCCTTCTACCACCAGCTCTGCCCGTCCTGCGCGGCGCTCAACCGGGAGCGCCGCGACGCCCGTACCGACCTGACCGGCCGGCGCGCGCTGCTCACCGGCGGCCGGGCGAAGATCGGCATGTACATCGCGTTGCGGCTGCTGCGCGACGGCGCGCACACCACGGTGACCACGCGGTTCCCGCACGACGCGGTGCGCCGGTTCGCGGCGATGCCCGACAGCGGGGAGTGGCTGCACCGCCTGCGGATCGTCGGGATCGACCTGCGCGACCCCGCCCAGGTGATCGCGCTCGCCGACTCGGTCAGCGACCAGGGCCCCCTCGACATCCTGATCAACAACGCGGCGCAGACCGTGCGGCGTAGCCCCGGGGCGTACGCGCAGCTCGTCGCCGCGGAGGCGGCGGCCCTGCCCGAGGGCCCCCTGCCGGAGATCGTCACGTTCGCCAAGCCGGCCGGGCGGGGCGAGACGGCGGGCGGCCTTACCGCCTCGCCGCAGTCGACCCCGCTCACCCCGCACGCGCTCACCGCCCTCGCGCTGACCAGCGGTTCCGCCTCGCCGGAGCGGATCGCGGCGGCCACCGCCATCGACGCCGGCGGCCTGGTGCCGGACCTCGACCCGGTCAACAGCTGGGTGCAGCGGGTGCAGGAGGTCGACCCGGTCGAGCTGCTGGAAGTGCAACTGTGCAACGTGACGGCGCCGTTCGTACTGGTCAGTCGGCTCCGGCCGGCGATGGCCGCGGCGAAGGCCCGCCGCAAGTACGTGGTGAACGTGTCGGCGATGGAGGGCCAGTTCGGCCGCGGCTACAAGGGGCCGGGGCACCCGCACACCAACATGGCCAAGGCCGCGCTGAACATGCTGACGCGCACCAGCGCCCAGGAGATGCTGACCGACGGCATCCTGATGACCAGCGTGGACACCGGCTGGATCACCGACGAGCGGCCCCACCCGACGAAGATGCGGCTGGCGGATGCCGGCTTCCACGCCCCGCTGGACCTGGTCGACGGCGCGGCCCGGGTGTACGACCCGATCGTCCGCGGCGAGCAGGGCGAGGACCTGTACGGCTGCTTCCTGAAGGACTACGCGCCCTGCGCCTGGTAACCGACGCGTCACCAATCTGACACTATTGCCAACCTTCGATGGGTGTGTAAAAGTTCTTCACTGACTTCAACCTCGTGCAAGAAAACCTTCGAGGGAGACCGGGATGAGAAGGACCACCACCTGGCTGCTGGGCCTCGCCACCGCGGCGGGGCTCACCGTCACGCTCGGCTCGGCGGCCGTGGCCGAGTCGGCGCCGGCCCCGCAGCCGCAGCCGCAGTCCGTGGCGGTGTCCGCCGTCGGTCCGCAGCCCGGCACCTTCGTCGGCAAGGGCTTCGACACCTGCACCGCACCGTCGCAGTCGGCGATGAACGCGTGGCGCGCCAGCTCGCCGTACCGCGCGGTGGGCATCTACATCAGCGGGGCCAGCCGGACCTGCGCGCAGCCCAACCTGACGGCGACCTGGGTCGCCAACCAGGTCGCCAACGGCTGGCGGCTCATCCCCATCGAACTCGGCTACCAGGCCCCCTGCGGCACCCGCGCGCCGAAGATGTCCGCCGACCCCGCCACCGCGCGCTCGCAGGGCCGCACCGCCGCCGACAGCGCCGCCAGCGCCGCGCAGGCGCTGGGCATCGGCGCCGGCAGCACCATCTACAACGACATCGAGCACTACCCGACGACCGCGTCGTGCCGCGCCGCGGTGCTGTCGTTCCTGTCCGGCTGGGTCGAGCGGTTGCACACCAAGGGCTACCTGGCCGGCATGTACTCCAGCGGATCCTCGGGCATCAAGGACGTCTGCCTGGAGTACAACAACGCGAGCTACACCAGGCTGGACCAGATCTGGATCGCCTGGTGGAACGGCGTGGCCGACACCGACGCCGGGAGCTACTGCTCCGACGCCTACTACGCGAACCACCAGCGGCTGCACCAGTACGCCGGGGACGTGACGGAGACCTGGGGCGGCGTGACGATGAAGATCGACCGCAACTACCTGGACGTGAGCACGTCGCAGCAGCCGCCCCCGCAGCAGTGGACCACCACTATCGACAACACCACGTCCGGCCGGTTCACGGCGGGCGCCAACTGGAGCACGTCGTCGTACTCCGGGCAGCGCTTCGGCACCGACTACCGGTTCGCGAACCCGACCTCGGCCAGCGACGTCGCCTGGTACCGGGCGAACGTCCCCGAGACGGGGACCTACGAGATCTCGGTCTGGTACCCCGCCGACCCCGGATACAACGCCCAGACCCCGTACGTCGTCGCCACCGCCTCGGGCAACCGGTCGGTGACGGTCGACCAGCGCGTCAACGGTGGACGGTGGGTGTCGATCGGCGTCTTCACGCTCGCGGCCGGCGACGGCAACAAGGTCGGGGTGAGCCGCTGGACCAGCGGCAGCGGCTACGTGGTCGCCGACGCGGTACGCATCACCCGCGCCTGACCGTACGGCTGCCGGGTCAGCGCCGTCGATCCGGGTAGTTCCCGCCCAGTTCGATCTCGGCCCGTACGGCGAACTCGCGCAGCCTGGTGATCGCCTCGGCGGGCCCGCCGGTGGCCTGCACCATCGCCGACTGGGCCAGGATGATCAGCGCCTCGACCGCCTCCTGCGGCCGGGGGTTGACCAGGGCGGCGACCTGGCCCATGTCGTCGTCGAAGTAGGCGAGCAGGATCCGGCTCGCCAGCCCGATGGTCCGGGCGGTGTCCCCCGCGAGGTCGTCCGCGCCGCCCGGCGTCACGTCCCGCGCCCCGCCCACGGCGCCCTCCGGTGGTCGGTCACGCCCGGCCGGTCACCGGGGGCCCGAGGGTCTCGCCCTCGACCAGCGTGCAGGGCAGCAGCCGCTGGTGGTCGCTGTCGCGGCCGTGCAGGATGTCGTCGAGCACCTCGATGGCCTGCCAGCCCATCTCCCTGCGGGCGATGTGGAAGCCCGTGAAGTCGAGGTCGGTCTCGGCCTGCCGGGTGGGATCGCCGAGGGCCACCAGGGACAGGTCGCCGGGCACGGACATGCCCCGGGCCCGCGCCGCCTCGGCCACCGCCACCGCCTCGACCAGTTCCTCGCAGAGGACGGCGGTGACCCGGGCCGCGCGCAGTGCGTCGAGCAGCTCCGCCGTGGTCCTGTCGCCGACCGGCTCGTGCCGGCCGTCCACACCGGTCTCCCGGACCGCGGCGGTGAAGCCCGCGAGCCGGTCGGCGGCGGACTCGGCCCCGGCGCCGGCGCCCACGTACGCCAGCGCCCGGTGCCCGAGGTCGACGGCGCGGTGGACGAGGGTGGCGGTGGCCCGGGCGTAGTCCGCGCCGACGTAGGGCACCGGACCGCCCGCCCCGGACGGCAGGTGGGCGTCGTCGCGTCGACCGACGGACACGAAGGGCATGTCCCCGGCGACCATCCGGGCCAGCTCGTCGCGGGGGATCTCCCGACCGAGCAGCACGCAACCGTCGGCGAGCCGGATGCGGTTGTTGTCGTGGAAGATCCGGCGGCTGCCGCCGCTCACGGGGGCGCTGGTGAACAGCAGCAGGTCGCACCCGATGCTCTCCGCGCACGCCTCGATGCCGGACATGAACGGGTGGTAGAAGTTCGCGCTGGTGCTCGGGAACACCGACTCGTAGGTGAACACGCCCAGGATCTGGTTGTGCTGTTGCAGCAGCCGCCGGGCGAGCGGGTCGGCGACGTAGCCCGTCTCGCGGATGACGCGCAGCACCCGTTCCCGGGTCTCCGGGGCGATCCGCCAGGCCGCCTCGGTCCGGTCGTTGAGCACGAGCGACACCGTCGTCTGACTCACTCCGGCCATCCGCGCGATCTCGTGCTGCGTCAGCCTGCCCCGCCCTGCGGACACGGATATCGGCCACCTTCTGAGCATCACGTATCGCCGATGGTTGTCGCGGAGGATGCTGCCCGGCCCGCAGAACCGGTGTCAAGGGCCGACGGACGCAGTAATACGTATTACGGCCTCCGGCGGTATTGACCCGGGCCTCTCGCTGATCCAAGACTCAGCGCATCCCCCGGCAACGCGAGGAGCCGACATGCCTGATCACGCCCTGTCCCGCCGTGGCCTTCTCCGGGCCGCCGGCCTCACCGGCCTCGCCGGCGCCGGCCTCACCGCACTCGGCCCGCCGGCGCACGCCCGACCGAAGACCCCACGGCTCGGCACGATCGCCCTGGTCCCGCTCGACGACCGGCCCTACACCTGGTACGCCCCGCAACAGATCGCCACCGGCGCCGGCTACGACACCCTCCTGCCACCTCGGGAGACCCTGGGGCGGCACTTCGCCCCCGGCGACGGCCGCGCCGTCGGCCAGTGGCTCACCTCGTCCACCACGCAGGCGGACGCGCTGGTCGTCGCCCTACCGATGCTCGCCTACGGGGGACTGCTCAACTCCCGCAACAGCTCCGTGCCGGAGGCCGAGGCGTTCGCCCGGCTGGCGGCGGTACGGACCGTCCGACAGCGCCGCCCACACCGGCGGCTCTACGCCTTCGACACCATCATGCGGCTCACCCCCGAGGGGCCGTGGCGCAACGAGCTGCGGGCCTGGGCCACGGTGAAGGACGAGGTCGACAACCTCGGGATGGTGGAGAAGCGCCCGCAGCTCGACGCGCTGGAGTCCCAGATCCCGGCCGACGTGCGCGACGACTACCTGGCCACCCGGGCGCGCAACCACCGGATCAACCTGACGATGATCGAATGGGCGGCCGAAGGGATCTTCGACTTCCTCGTGGTGGGCCAGGACGACGCCACCGGCCACGGCCTGCACCGACCCGAGTCCCAGGCGCTCGCCGCCCGCATCGCCGAACTCGGCGTCGGCGACCGGGTGGTGATCTACCCGGGCGCCGACGTGGTGGCCGCCCTGCTCATTGCCAAGATCGCCGTAAGGGACGCCGACGTGCGCCCCCGGGTCAGCGTCGAGTACTCCCGGGTGCCCGGCGAGGAGTGGACCGCGCCCTACCAGAACATCCCGTACGCCCAGCTCGTCAAGGGCTACGTCGACATCCTCGGCGGGACGGTCGTGGACCGGCCGGAGCAGGCCGACCTGGTCCTGATGGCCAACACGGGCGGCAGTTCCGCGTCGGTGGCGCCGTTCGCCGACCGCCTGGTGGCCCACGTCCGGGCCGGACGCCTCGTGGCCCTCGGCGACGACGCCATCGCCGGGCACTCCGACCGGCGGCTGCTGTCCCTGCTCCACGGCCGGATCCGGTACGTCGAGCTGGCCGGCTACTCCGGCTGGAACATCGGCATCAGCCTCGCCCAGGCGACGTCCCGCTGGGCTCTGCGGCAACGCTCGCTCCGCGGTGACCTGCCGCCCGGCGCGCCCCGCACCGTCGGTGAGCCGGTCCTGGCCGCCCGGCGGGCACTCCTGCACGACGCGGCCCGAGCCACCATCGAGTTGTCCATCTCGGAACTGGTGCAGACCGACTCGTACCGCGCCTCGAACGTCCGCACCGCCACCACCGCCTACGCGTCCGCGCTGGGTGAGCCGGACCCGCAGAACATCGCCACCCACTTCGCCGAGATCAACGCCTATGCGGTCGACAACACCGTCCCGCACGCGGAGAAGCTGTTCGCCGACGAGTTCGCCGGGGCCACGCTCGCCCTCGGCAGCGACGGACGAGCGCCGGTGACCGCCCGCGTGGACCGGCTCGACGCCTGGCACCTCTACCTGCCCTGGAACCGCACCGGCGAGATCGCCGCCGAGCCCCGGATCGTCCTGACCCCGGATCGGGGACGACGGTGAGGGCGCGGGCGGCCGCGCTGCTGGCCGCGCTCGTCGTCGCCGCCGCGACGCCGGTCCCGACCGCCCCGGCCGTCGCCGCCACCCCGGTCCCGCTCGTCGACAGCTACTTCGACTGGCTGGTGGCCTCACACGACGGGGTCCGCAACGGGTTGCGCCGGGACATCGAACACGTCCACGGCGACCATCTGGCGATCGCCGGCAAGACCTGCACCACGGCGAGCCCGTGCACGATCGGCGGGCCGCGGCAGAGCACCGCCGCCTGCACCTCGCTCCAGTTCATCTCGGTCTACCTCGACCAGCGGGCGGCGTACGAGCAGCGGTCCCTGTCGAGCGTGGAGACCGGGCTCGTCGACGAGTTCGCCGGAGCGGTGCTCGCCCACCGGCTCGCCAAGGACCCGAACGCGCCGAAGATCTTCGACGACGCGGTGGCGAGCACCCCGGACGGCCAGCTCCGCTACTTCACCTCGTTCGGCAACGCGGCGTGCGGAGAGGCGCTGCTGGCCGCCCACCAGGCGACCGGCACCGCCGGGTACCTCGACGCGGCCGTCGGCATCGGCGAGTTCCTGCTCCGGATGCAGGACCCACGCGCCTACTACCTGACCTACGGCGTGCATCCGTTCGTCGACGCACTCGGCCAGCCCACCACCCCGCCGGGCGGCTACGTCGACCAGATCTCCAGCTGGAGCAACCTCTACTCGACGATCTCCACCTGGAACCTCACCGCGATCGCGTTCATGCAGCGGTTGCAGACGGCCGTCGCGCCGCCGGACAACCGGTACGGCCAGTCGGCCGCCACCGCCCGGCAGTTCCTCACCACGGGACTACAGCTCGGCGCGGACTGGTACACCTTCGACTTCGACTCCCCCGCGACCAGCCAGAACCGCGTGGTGGCGCAGAGCGCGTACCGCGCGGACTGCCGCGACAACCGGTGGCACCGCAAGGGCTCCTGCACCTACACCGACGGCCGGATCGCCGGCGGGACCCTGGGCACCGACATGATCGAGTACGGGCTGGCCGGACTCTACGACCACGAACGCCAGCTCAACGGCGCCAGTTCCGCGGCTGCCGCCGTGACGACCCTCTACACCACGTACACCAGCCTCCCGGGCTGGCACACCGCCTCGGCCAGCGACCCGCTCGACTGCGTCGACGACACCGCGTCCGGGGCCGTGGCCCCGTACTATCCGCCGGACAACCAGGGTGCGACGCCGACGGGTGACGCCCGCGACTACGACCCGCACCTGTCCTTCGGTGGCTTCTTCCGCCTCACCCCGCCCAACGAGAACGCCGAGGCGAAGTACTACGACATCGTCGGCTTCGGCATCCTCGCCGAGCTGCGCGAGGAGCTGGTGCCGGCCAAGTTCGCCGCGGGCTACCAACGGTTGCAGCAGGCCGACCGGCAGGACGCGCTCTACGCCCTGCTCGACCGTTCGCTGGCCGCGATGTTCCTGCCCACCCGCGACGCCGACGACCTCGACGGTGACAGCGACACGACCGAACACCTGTGCAAGGGCACCCGGGGCACCCTCCCGGTCGCCCACAACGGCCTCGGCATCCTCAAGGCCGTCGGGTACGCCGCCACCCGGTGACCGCGCCACCGATCCCCGATGACCTCGTCCACCACCATGACGAAAGTGAACCGATGCGTCGCACCAGACGACTGACACCTCGAACCCTCAGCGTGATCGCCACCGCCGCGGTGGCCCTCACCTTCGCGGTCGCCCCGGCGGGGACCCCGGCCGCAGCCGCCGCGCCGCCGGCCAACCTGGGCCGGCTCGCCGTCGTACCGCTGGACGACCGGCCGTTCACCGCGCACACGCCCGTCGCGGTCGCCGAGGCCGGCGGACACGAGGCGCTCACACCCCCGAAGGACCTGCTCGGCGAGTACTTCACCTACGGCCAGGCCGACGCGGTCGGCGCCTGGTGGCGCAAGGCCGCCGCCGACGCGGACGGCTCGGTCGTCGCGGCCCCGATGCTCGCCTACGGCGGCCTGGTCGCCTCCCGGACCTGCCAGACCAGCCTGGCCGACGCCCGGCGGCGGCTCGCCGTGCTGGACGAGGTGAAGCGGAGCAACCCCGACAAGCCGCTGTACGCGTTCGACGTGATCATGCGCCTCACCATCGAGCCGACCAGCAGCTACCCGGGCATCCACTCCGGTCCCATCCGCCGCTGGGCCGTCCTGATGGACCAGGTGGAGAACCTCGGGCAGGAGGAGCGCCGGGCCGAGTACGAGCAGGTCGCCAGCGAGATCCCCGAGGAGATCAAGGCGGACTTCCTCTGTGCCCGGGCCCGGGACCACCAGATCAACCGGGACATGATCGAACGGGTCGCCAAGGGCACCATCGACTACCTGATCCTCGGCCAGGACGACGCCACCGAGCACGGCCCGCACCGCCTGGAAAAGGCGGGCCTGGCCGCGCTCACGGCCCAGCTCGGGGTCCAGGACCGGGTCAGGATCTACCCGGGCGCCGACATCCTCGGCGCGCTGCTGGTCGCCAAGCACGTCACCGAACGGCTCGGCGCCGCCCCGACGGTCGACGTCGAGTGGTCCCGCACCCCGGGCGAGCAGTGGGTGGCGCCCTACCAGGACGTCCCCTACGCCACCCTGGTCGACGAGTACGTGCGTACCCTCGGCGCCCGATCCTCGGACGGTCCCGACGCCGACATCCTGCTGATGGCGAACACCGCCGGGGGCGGAGACCTGGAGCCCTTCGCCGACCGGATCCACGACGCGGTGGCCCGGGGCCGGCTCGTCGCGGTCGGCGACGACGCGCTGGCCGGCAAGGTGGACGCCGAGCTGCGGTCGCTGCTCGCCCCCCGGATCCGGTTCGGGGAGCTCGCCGGCTGGTCCGGCTGGAACATCGGTCTGTCGATCTCCCAGTCGGTGGTCCGCGCGGCGCTGTTGCAGGCGAGCCGGACCGGACGCCTGCCCAATTTCCCGGGCAGGTCGAAGGGGATCCCCTTCCAGCAGGCGCGCCAGGCCATCCTGCTGAACGCCGCCACCGCGCACGTCGAGTTGACGCTGCAGGAGCTGGCCCACACCGACGTCTACCGCAACCAGGTGCTCAGCCAGGTCCAGGCGTACGCCCGGGACAACGGCGACGATCCGCAGTACATGACGAAGGTGTTCGAGGGCGCCAACCAGCTCGCGGTGCAGCGGACCAGGGCGCTGGCCGACCAGCTCTTCGCCGACGAGTTCGCCGGCACCCCCCTCCGCGCCGGCAACGACGGCCGGCACGAGGTGACGGCGGTCGTGCACCGGCTGACGTCCTGGCAGATGACGCTGGCCTGGTCGCGCTACCAGGAGCTGGAGGCCTTCCCCACGCTCGCCCTGAGCACGGCCCCCACCGATCGCGGTGCGCTGCTCACCGTCTCGGCCCTGCCCCTGCGCACCACGGTCCGGCCGGACTCGGACGTGGACACCCGGATCACCGCGGTGCTCCGCAACGACGTCGGCACGCCGGTGACGGCACAGCTCAGCGCCGTCGTACCTGAGGGGTGGGTGGCCCCGGCGCCGACCGAGGTGCGCCTCGCGCCGTTCGCGGTGGTGGAGGTTCCGTTGACCGTGGGGGTACGCGGGCTCGCGGCCGAGCAGAGCGCCACCGTCAGGGTCGACGCCGCGCACGGCGTACTGCCGGACCAGCCCCGACAGTTCACCGCGAGCGCCACCACGACCGTCGGTGCGGTGTGGCGCAACGTGGCACTGGCCGCCGAGGGCGCGAAGGCCAGCGCGTCGGGCTGGTGGCGGCAGTACGTGCCGGCGCACGTGATCGACGGCAACCGGGTCAGCTCCGGTAGCCGCTGGATCACCGACCCGGCCGACAGCCACTGGCTGCGGGTCGACTTCGCCGGTGCGGAACTGGTCGACACCGTACGGCTGCACCAGTACGGCGGGTACGAGCTGACGTCGTACCGGATCTCCGGCCTGGTCGACGGCACCTGGCGGGTGCTCGACGAGGTCACCGGGAACACGACCCAGGTCACCACGCACACCTTCACGCCGGTCCGCGCGACCGCCGTGCGCCTCGACGTCCTCGCCAGCCGGGACCGGCAGGCCCGGCTCTACGAGATCGAGGTGACCTGCCGCGCCGCTTCCTGCGGCTGACGCCGACACCGCCGAGGCGGCGTCGACACACCGCCGCGTCCAGGTCCGGTCACCGGGTGGCTTCCCGCCCCCGGCGACCGGACCGGCCGGCGGTGCGCGTGCCGCCGGCCGGTGTGGCGCAGCGCCGTACGCGGCAGGCGGACGACGCGGTGTCGCGACGGGTGCACGACGCCCAGAAGAAATCGATTCCCTGCCATATAGGATCTCAGGGCCGACCACTCTCGGGCGGCGGGCCGCAACGGACGGTGGTGCTCGTGCGGTCGCATCCGGGGGTCCGGTGCGGGACCGGGCGCGAGACACCGACAGGGGACGACCGCATGACGACCATCTACGACGTGGCCCGGGTGGCCGAGGTCTCGGCGTCGACGGTGTCCCGGGTGCTCAACGGGCACTCGTCGGTGGATCCGGACCTGGCCGCGCGGGTACGCCAGGTGGTGCTCGACCTGGACTACCGACCCAACGCGGTGGCCCGCAGCCTGCGCCGGCAACGCACCAGTCTCTGGGCGGTGATCATCTCCGACATCGGCAACCCGTTCTTCACCTCGCTGGTGCGCGGCATCGAGGACGTGGCGCAGGAGGCGGGCTTCTCCGTGGTCCTGTGCAACGGCGACGAGGATCCCGAGAAGGAGACCCGCTACGTGACGGCGGCCCTGGCCGAGCGGATGGCCGGCGTGATCATCTCGCCGTCGGGACGACCGGCCCTGATCAACCGGCTCACCGAGGCCGGGATGCCGGTCGTGGCCATCGACCGGCAGCCGCACGGGGTGGCCGTGGACACCGTGCTCGTGGACAACGTCCACGGCGCCGAGACGGCCACCGCCCACCTGATCGACAGCGGCTACCGCCGGATCGCCTGCGTCACGGGACCGCGGCGGATCTCCACCGCCGTCCAGCGGTTACGCGGATACCAGCAGGCCCTTCGCGCGGCCGGCCGGAGCGTGCCGGAGGACCTGGTCCGGTACGCCGACTTCCGGGAGGACGGCGGCTACCGGGCCATGGCGTCCCTGCTGAACGCCGCCGAGCCGCCGGACGCGGTCTTCGTCACCAACAACCTGATGACGGTGGGCGCGGTGGAGTGCCTGGTCGACAGGGGTGTCGCCGTGCCCACCCGGTGCGGCGTGGTCGGGTTCGACGACATCCCCTGGGCCCACCTGGTGCGGCCCTCGCTGAGCACCGTCGCGCAGCCCACGTACGACCTGGGGCGGGCCGCGGCGTCGCTGCTCACCGAGCGGATCGCCAACCCCGCGAAGGCGTCCTCGACCGTCACCCTGCGGACGACCCTGCGGGTCCGCGAGAGTTCGGTCCGGTCCCTGCCCCCGCCCGACGGACAGCCCGCCGCCGGCGCGGGTGGGCCCGCCCGGGCCCGGTGAGCCGGCGGCGGGCCACCCGGACGGGTCACAGCGCCACGTCGCCGCACAGGTGCACCCGCACCCCCAACGCGTCGAGCATCGCGGCCTTGACCCGCAGGGCACGGTCGGCGGCGTCGGCGTCGTCGGCGTAGACCACGTTGACGTGGTTGGCCTTGTGCCGGGCCATCAGCTGGTCGCGACCCACGCCGTGCAGCACGGCGTGCATGATCGGCCACTGCGGGGTGGTGGCCCGCAGCCGACGCTGCGTCTCGGCGGCCGGCAGCTCGACCACGGTGCCCCGGCCCAGGTCGGCGTGCAGCACCCCGTCCATGATGAAGATCCGCGACCAGACGATCTCGCCCGGCCGGGAGACGCCGCTGAGGGTGCCGCCGCCCAGCGGGAAGTACATCGGCGGCTGCCGCATGCTGTACGACCGGTCGTAGCCGCCGTTGTGGGACGCGGGCACCGAGCCGGAGATCTCGAACACCCAGACGAAGTCCGTCCCGTACGGCTCCCCCCAGCGGATGTCGTGCAGGGTGGTGGCCGGGTCCATCCCCATCGCGGTCCAGATCCGGTTGGTGACCAGCGAGTCCACCGCGACGCCCTCGTCGACCTCGTTGAAGTGCGGCAGGGCCTGTCCCGCGTACAGCTCGCGTGTGCCGTCCCGGCTGGTGACCGGCGGCCGGGACACGTCGTTGAGCAGCCCCTCGGCCAGATCGCTCGCCGGCACCGTGTCCTTGAGCCCCTGCTGGTACTGGATGCCGACCGCGTCCAGGCCGAAGTCGTCGGCGATGCGCAGCGCGGCGACGTACATCTTGAACTGGCTGTGCAGTTGGGCGTCGGTCAGTTCGGTGGCCTCGTCCGTGCCGGTGTGGAAGGTCATCCCGGCGGCGTCGAGCCACGCCCGCACCGCGTGCGCCTCCGCGTCGGACACCCGCGACATCTCCGCCACCAGCGCGCTCTGCGACAGCCGCTCCTTGAAGATGCCGAGCGGGTTGAGCAGCTCGTCGTCGATGATCGCGTTGTACATGCCCATGCAGCCCTCGTCGAAGACGCCGACGACGGCCGGCCGGCGTCGCAGCTGACGGGCCAGCGCCACGCCGAGCGCGACCTCGGGATCGGGCGGCAACGGCGGCAGGTCCCGCACGTGGCTCTCGTCGTGGACCACCTCGCCGGTTTCCAGCCAGGCCTTCAGCCCGTCGCGCGCCCACTCGTCGGTGAAGTCCTCGCTCCACAGCGCCGAGTACCGTACGCCCGCCTTGGTGAGGCTGCCGGCGAGGTTCAGCAGGCCGACCAGGCCGGGGAACTCCCCGCTCCAGTTCGCCACGAGCAGGATCGGGCCGCGGTGGGCGCGCAGCCCGGCCAGCACGTGGTGGCTGTACTGCCACACCGCCTCCACGACGACGAGCGGGGCGTCGACCGGGATCCCCTGGAAGATCTCGATGCCGGCGCGCTGGCTGTCGATGAAGCCGTGGCCCGCGCCGGCGTCCACCGGATGGGCCCGCCGGGTCTGCCAGCCCAGGGCGGTCACCGCGTCGGCGAGGTCCGCCTCCAGGCGTTGCTGGGTCGGCCAACCGGTGACGTTCGCGGCCGGCCGCAGGTCGCCGCTGGCGACCGTGTAGACCGTCCGGGGGGCGGCGGCCGGCGGGTCGACCAGCACCGGCATGGTGTAGTTGCTCACGGGTTGACTTCCTCCACTGGCTCGTCGGTACCTGGCTGGGGCGGGGTCGCGAGGCGCGTCTGCCGGGCGGCCAACACGTGGGCGACGGATTTCGAGCCGGCGTAGAGCTGCCGGTAGAGCCCGTACAGCTCCGCGTAGTCGGCGGCGAGCGCCGGGCGCGGCTCCCGGACCTCCCGGATCGGGTTCCACCGGTGGATGTCGACCCGCTGCACCGCGCCGGCGGCGAGGAACGCGGCGCCGTAGCTCGCGCCGATGGTGACCGACGGGATGTGCTGTGCCCGGCCGGTGACGTCCGAGACGATCTGCGTCCAGAGGTCGCCCCGGGTGCCGCCGCCCACCGCCACGACGCGGCGGATGTCGCCGCCGGCCGCCTCGATGGTCTCGATGTTGTGGCGCACGGCCAGCCCGGTCGCCTCCAGCGCCGCCCGGTAGATGTCGCCGCGCCCGTGGGAGAGCGTCAGGCCGGCAATGACGCCCCGGGCGTCGGGATCGAGGATGGGGGTCCGCTCGCCGGCGAAGAACGGCAGCATGAGCAGGCCACGCGCGCCCGGCCCGGAGCGCTCGGCCAGGCGCAGCAGCTCGGGGTAGTCGGCGGCGTCGAACAGCTCCCGCAGCCACCCCGTGATCGCCCCGGAGGTCGCCATGCCGCCGGCCAGGTTGCGGGTGCCCGGCAGCGCGCCGACCGTGCCCCACAGCGCCGGGCTGGTCAGCGGGTGCGGCACCGTGTGCACGAGGAACATCGTGGTGCCGTACATGAGCATCAGGTCGCCGACGCCCTGGGCGCCCACGCTGACCGCCTCCGACCAGGCGTCGATCGTCCCGGTCACGACCGGGGTGCCCGGCGGCAGCCCGGTGGTCGCGGCGGCCCCGGCGGTGACCGCACCCGCCACGTCGCCGGGCCACCGCAGCTCGGGCAGCTCCAGCCCCGGGGCGATCTCGTCGGCCCAGGGCCGGTACCAGGTCTGCGCCGCGCTGTCGTACAGCGGCGTGCACTGGCTGGCCGAGTGCTGGTCGAGCAGGTACCGGCCGGTCAGCTGCCAGACCAGCCAGGAGCTCGGCATGAACAGCCGCCGGGCCCGGGCGAACAGCTCCGGCTCGGCGTCGGCGACCCAGGCGACCTTCGCCCCCGCCGCCTGGGTCGACAGCGTCGAGCCGCACCGGCGCAGGATCTCGTCCGCGCCGAAGCGCTCGGTCAGCCGGGCGATCTGCGGCGTGGACCGGGTGTCGACGCCGTAGAGGACGGCCGGGCGCAGGGGCGTGCCGGCGGCGTCGGTGAGCAGCACGCACGGCCCCATCCCGCTGACCCCGACCGACACCACGTGGGCGTCGCCGGGGGCCAACAGCTCACGGGTGAGGGCGACGAACTCGTCCCACCAGACGCGGCCGTCCATCTCCACCCAGCCGGGTCGTGGCCGGTCCACCCGGTGTTCCCGGACGCGGGAGCGCAGCACGCGCCCAGCCAGGTCGACGAGGACGCCCTTGCTGCTGGACGTGCCGATGTCGACCCCGAGCACCGCGGCCACCGTCATGCCAGGTCTCCTCCGCTCTTCCAGGTCCGGGTCGTGGCCCGCCGGGCCGCGCCGGCCCGGCGGTCAGGCGACGCCACCGAGCTTCGCGTACGTCTCGGCGGCGTTCTCCTTCGTGACGCGCATCGTGTCGAGGGTGGTGGTACGCGGAACGTCCTCGGCGCAGTCGACCAGGATCCGGCGGGCCAGGTCGACGGCCTCCCGGCCACCCGTGGCGTACTGGAAGGTCGCCGCCAGCCGGCCCTGCTCGACGGCCTTGATCCCGCCCGACGGCACCGGCAGGGCGTCGATGCCGGTGAACTTCACCTTCGTGTGCAGCCCGGCCGCCTTCGCGGCCAGGTACGCGCCCTCGGCCATCGGGTCGTTGTGGGCGTACACGGCGGCGGCGTCGGGGTGGGCCTTGAGCAGCGCGTCAGCCACCGACTGGCCCTTCTCCCGCAGCCAGTCCCCCGGCTGGGAGGCAACGACCTCGATCTTCGGGTTGGCCGCGATGCCCTCCCGGAAGCCCTGGGCGCGTTCGGCCGCCGGCGTGGAGCCGGGCAGCCCGGCAATCTCGATGACCTTGCCGCCGGCGGGCAGCAGCGTGGTGGCGTAGAACTCGCCGGCGGCCCTGCCGATGGCGACGTTGTCCCCGCCGATGAAGGCGGTGTACGCCTCGCCCTCCACCTTGCGGTCGAGCACGATCACCGGGACCCCCCGGTCGTACGCCTTGCGCACCACCGCGGTCAGCGGCTTGGCCTCGTTAGGCGAGATGACCAGCAGGTCGATCTTCTGGGTGAGGAAGTTCTCCACGTCGGCGACCTGCTTGCTGTTGTCCTGCGCCGCGTCGGCGACCACCACGGTGAACCCGGGGACGGACTTCGCCGCCGTCTGCACGTCGTTGTTCATGACCTGCCGGTAGGGCTCGGCGTTGTTGGCCTGTGACATGCCGATGAGGAAGTCCTTGCCGGCGCCGCACTTCGCGGCCGTGGCGTCGCCGCCGTCGGACGGCTTCTCCACGCTGCACGCGGTGGAGGTGACGAGCGCGCCGGTGCACAGCAGCGCGAGAAGGACGGTACGGGTGCGCATGATGACGCTCCTTGTTCGGTGGCGGTTCAGACGATGCTGCGGCGGAGCTTCTGCAGCCCGGCGGCGGCCACGATCACCAGCCCCTTGATCAGTAGCTGCACGTTGGCGTCGATGTTGTTGAGCGCGAGGATGTTGTTGAGGATGCCGAGCAGCAGCGCCCCGGCGAGGGTGCCGCCCATCGAGCCGGTGCCCCCGGCGAGGCTGGTGCCGCCGATGACCACGGCGGCGATGGCGTCGAGTTCGTAGCCGGCGCCGTCGTTGGGGCTGCCCTGGTTGAGCTGTCCGGCGTGGATGATGCCGGCCACGGCGGCGAGCAGGCCCGCGATCGCGAAGACCGCGACCTTGACCCGCAGCACGGGCACGCCCGAGAGGCGGGCGGCCTTCTCGTTGCCGCCGATGGCGTAGACGTGGCGGGCGAACGCGGTCTTGCGCAGCACGACGATCGCGGCCACCCCGATGCCGACGAACAGCACGGCCGGGACGGGCAGCACCCCGTTGATCGTGCCGTTGAGGATCTCGAACGCGGGGGGCGCCTCCTGCGGGCCGTCGCCGTAGGCGATCGGGATGCCGAGCCCGCCCGACCAGATCCGGGCGAGGCCGCGCGCGACCTGGAGTCCCGCGAGGGTGACGATGAACGACTGGATGCCGAGCCGGGCCGTCGCGTAGCCCTGCAACGCGCCGAAGAGGGTGCCGATCAGCAGCACGACGGTGACGGCGGGCAGGATGCCGAGCCCGGAGTCGACCATCAGCGTCGCGGTGCCGACGGCGGAGAGGCCGAGGATGGCGCCGACGGAGAGGTCGATGCCGCCGAGCAGGACGACGAACGTCATGCCGATGGCGATGATCCCGATCTCGGACACCGCGCGGACGATGTTGCCGAGGTTCTCCGTGGAGAGGAAGAGGATCTCACCGTCGCGGCGGGGCGAGACGGCGATGGCCAGCACGAACACCAGCAGCAGCGCGAAGAGGCTCTGCACGGCGAAGAGCCGCTCGACGAGGTCGCCCCGGCCGCCGGCCCAACGCCACCGGCCGGCGCCGGCCGCCGGGTCGCCGCCGGCCGGCGCCAGTGGCGTGCCGGGCCCCTTGTCCGGTGCGCGCAGGTGGGTCATCGGTCGTCCCCTCCGGCGGCCGTGCCGCCCATGGCCGCGGTCAGGATGTCCTCGCCGGTGCACCCGTCGGCCGCGAGTTCCGCGACGGCCCGTCCGCGCCGCAGGACCACGATCCGGTCGCAGACGCCGGTCAGCTCGGGCAGCTCCGACGAGGCGAGCAGGATGCCCATCCCGTCGTCGGCGAGCCGGCGCAGCAGCCGGTAGATCTCCGCCTTGGCGCCGACGTCGACGCCCCGGGTCGGCTCGTCGAGCAGCAGCAGGCGGGGGCGGGTGAGCAGGTGCCGGGCGAAGACGACCTTCTGCTGGTTGCCGCCGGAGAGCGAGCCGACCGGCGCGGCGGCCGACGACGTCTTGATCGCCAGGGCGGCGACCTGCTGGCGCACCGCGTCCCGCTCGCGTCCGGCGCGGACGACCCCGGCGGTGCTGACCCGGCGCAGGGCGGCCAGGACGATGCTGCGGCCGACGGGGTGCTCGAGCACCAGGGCGGAGCGGCGGCGGTCCTCCGGCACGAAGCCGACGCCGGCGCGCAGGGCGGCGCGGGGGCCGCGCGGGGCGTACGGGCGGCCGGCCAGCCGGATCTGGCCGCTGCGGCGACCGGGCGGACCGGCGCCGTACAGGGTCTCCAGCAGTTCGGTGCGGCCCGCCCCCATCAGGCCGGCCAGGCCGACGATCTCCCCGGCGCGCACGGTCAGGCTGACGCCGGCGGGTTCGCAGCGTCCGGGCCGGGTGCCCCGGGGCCG
>NZ_WAAS01000051.1:0-33802 GCF_008806585.1 Micromonospora sp. AMSO12t | reverse complement strand
CTCCGCGAGCCTGTGTGCCCGGCGGACGGGAGCGCGTGTGCCGCGTTGCCGGCAGACCTCGTCCGGTAGCCCCTTTCGAGCTGATGTCGTAGACGATTCATCCCCGCCCGCCCGCTCGCCCGCGGCGCGTGGCTGTGCACCTCGGGTGTGACGGGACCCAGGGGCAACCGTCGCGTGGCACGGGCGGCAGGTGGCTCCTGATGTCGTAGACGATTCAGCTCGACAGCGTCGGAGCAGGGTCCTCGTCCCCGGCCGACCGTCCCTGGCTGGGCCGTCCCTGCTGGGCCATCCTGGCCGGGCTGTCCTGGCCGGGCTGTCCTGGCCGGTCGCCGAGCCGTGCGATGGTCGATCCGTTGATGGTCGACGTTGTCCACAGGTTTGTCCACAGGTGGCGGGTGGATGTTGAGGACGTCGCGCCAGGCCGGGAAGCATGTTCTCGTGACAGAGCTGACGGAAGCCGTTGACCTTGGCGCAGCCCTGCGGGCCCTACGACGCCGAGCGGACCTGAGCCAGCGCGAACTGGCCGAGCGGTCCGGAGTGCCCCAGGCGACCCTGGCCCGGATCGAGTCGGGCCGGGCCGCCGATCCACGATTTCGCACGGTGGAGCGGCTCGTCCGGGCCGCCGGTGGGGAAGTGTCGATCCGTGTAAGCGGCACCGCCGGAGCCGCCGGAGCCGCCGCAACCGCCGTAACCGCCGGTACCGCTGGCACCGCCGGAGCGGCCGTAACCTCCGGAGCTGCCGATCTGTCGCTGCCGGCGGTGCCGCATGACCCGCTGCGGGACGGAGCAGGGCGGCGCTACCCGGCGCACCTCGACGCCTGGGAGGTCAAGGAGCCGAAGGACTGGCCGGGCGCCTGGTGGGCGAACTGGTACAACCTGCCGCCGGCACTCTGGCCGTTACCGGTACCGCCGGCCACGTACCAGCGGAATCGTCGATACCGGGATCGGCGCCGACGGGCCGAGGAGGTTCGGCGGACGGTACGGCTGCGGCGGGTGACGGGCGGCGGCCTGCCGGCGACGTCGTGGCGATTCGTGGCCGAGCTGCCGGGCGGCGGGCTGGTCGGTGAGCTGCGGGCACACGAGCGCAGCCCGCACCTGATCGACGGCGACGACCCGAGCGACGAGCGGGAGATCGTGCTCGACGGGGTTCTCGTCGCCGAGGCCTGTCGACGGCTCGGCATCGGGCGCCGGTTGGTCGCGATGCTCGCCGCCGAGATGGACCGCTCGGGCATCCGTTCGGCCCACGCGATCGCCGAGGGCGGTGGTGTCGACCTGCTGCTCGCCTGCGGATACCAGTTCGAGACGAGCCGGCTGTGGGCCCTGCGGCACGACCGTCGGCCCGCGACGGGGAACCGACCGTCAGGGCAGGGCGGGTGAGGTCAGGGCTGTGGCGGCGGTGGTGAGGGCGGCGAGCGCCTCGCGCATGCGCCAGGCGTCGCGGTCGCGGGGGCCGATCGGGTTGGAGACGGTACGCAGCTCGGCGAAGGGGACGCCGGCCTGCGCGGCGGCGACGGCCACGCCGTACCCCTCCATGGCCTCGGCGACCGCGTCGGGGTGACGCCGGCGCAGGGCGTCGGTGCTGGTGGCGCTGCCGGTCACCGTGCTGACGGTGAGCACCGCGCCCACCGTCGCCGTCGGCAGCGCGGCCCGCAGGGCGGCCAGCAGGCCGGGGTCGGCGGCGAGCGCGATGCCGCCACCGAGCCACTCCCGGGGCATGCCCAGCTCGTCCACCGGGAGGAAGCCCGCCGGCGACTCGGCGCCCAGGTCGGCGGCGACGGACACGGCGCCCAGCACCGTCGCGCCGACGGCCGCCCGGCCGGCGAAGCCGCCCGCCACGCCCGCGCTGACCACACCGCGGTACGGGCGCCCGGCCGCCTCGGCGAGCACCAGCAGCCGGGCGGTGGTGGCGGCGGCGACGGCGGGGCCGACGCCCACGGGCAGCACCGTCGTCGACGCATCCGTCAGGCCCGCGCGGACCGCCTCGGCCTCGGCGGGCACCGCCGTGACCACCAGCAGGCCCGTCACGGCAGGGGCCCCTGCGGCTCCCGCCGGGTCTCGTCGTCCGTCCCGCCCGGCCCGCCGACGGCCGACGACGGCCGGTAGATGTGGTACCCCGGCGGGGCCAGGGCCGGGTCGTCCAGCGGCGAGCCGCCCTGCGCCGGAGCGGGCGAGACCGGTGCCACCCCCGTGTCGGGGCCGCCCCCTGCCTCGGCGCGTGCGCCGGCGTCCGTGCCGGCCGGGTCTTCCCCGTTACCTCTGCCGGTGCCGGTGTCGCTGCCGGGTTCGTCGGTCTCGTCGGACAGTTCGTCGTCGGCGAGTGGACGACCGGCCAGCCGCTCGGCGCGCAGGCGGCTCGCCACCACCACGCCTCGGACAGCGGCCAGCGTGCCGGCCCCGGCGGCGACCGCGATCCCGATCCGGCCGTCGAAGGGTACGAGCCCCAGCCCGCCCCCGGCGACGAACGCGAGCATCAGCACGGTCTCGGAGTGGGCGAAGGAGCTGGCCCGCAGCCGCTCCGGGATGCGCTCCTGGATCGAGGCGTCCACGGTGAGCTTGGCGATGCCGCTCATCAACGCGGCCACCAGGCAGAGCAGGGCGACCATCGGCAGCGAGAACTTCAACGCGGCGAGGACCGCCACCCCACCCACGATGATCATGCCGCTGGACTGGATCGCGACGGGTCGGTGGATGCGCAGCCGGGTGCCGATCGCGGTGGCGAGGAAGGTGCCCACGGCCAGCGCGGCGCCGACGAGGCCCAGCGCTCCCTCGTCGCCCAGGTCCCGGCCGAAGACGACGGTGGTCAGGTCGCCGGCCTTGATCGCGAAGGCCAGGAAGAGCAGCAGGAACCCGTACAGCCCGCGCAGCGTCGCGGCACCGATCAGGGTGGCGATCACGAGCCGGCCGGCCGGCCGTCCCCGGCCCAGCGGGCGGTCGCCGGTGCGCCGCCAGAGCGCACGCAGCGGCCGGGGCACCCGCTCCGGTGGCTCGGAGTCGGCCTTCGGGGGCAGGCGCAGGGAGATCACCATGCCGACCAGGAAGATGATCGAGGCGACCCGGAGCGGCCACTGCGGCCCGAACCAGAAGGCGGCCAGCCCGATCGGAGCGACCAGGGCGCCGGCCACCGTGCCGTAGACGCTGGCCCGGGCGCCCACCTGGGAGAGCCCCAGCCCCTCCGGCAGCAGCCGTGGGACGGCCGCCGAGCGGGCCACCCCGTACGCGCGGGAGAGCGCCAGCACGCCGAAGGCCGCCGGGTAGAGGCCGAAACCGTGGATGTAGTCGGAGATCAGCCAGGCCAGGAAGGCGCGGCCGAGCATGGTGGCGGCCAGCGCGTACCGGCGGCCGTGGCGGAAGTGGTCGAGCAGCGGGCCCACCACCGGGGCGAGCATGGCGAACGGCACCATGGTCACCAGCAGGTAGAGGGCGACCTTGCTGCGCGCCTCGCCGAGCGGGACGTTGAAGAAGATCGTCCCGGCGAGGCCGATGGCGATCAGCGTGTCCCCGGCGCAGGAGACGGCGTGCAGGTCGAAGAGGCGGACCATGCCGACCTCGCCCCCGGCGCCCCGGGTGCGGGCCCGGCCCGCCCGCCGGGTCATCCAGCGACCACTGCTGACCGAGCCACGGAACAGCAGGCGGACGGCCTTGATGCCGGTGCCGACGGTCCGCCCGAGTACGGACCGCCCGGAGCGGGAGAACAGCGGCATGCCCACCATCCTCACCCATCCGGTCCGTCCGTGCCGCACCACTGTCCCAGAACGTCGTCGGCGGGTGCCTGTCGGTCGGCCGTACGCATGGGGAACAATGGTTGGGTGACCAGGCCTGCCTCCGCCCGTGCCGCTCGTCTCGACCAGGTCTGCGCCGCCGCCGTCGAGGTGGCACGTGACGCCATCACCGAGGTCGACCCCTCGGACATCGGCGACCACCTGCAGGCCGTCGCGGAGGGCGATCGACTCGTCACCCATTATTTCGAGTGCCGGCTCGCCGGCTACCGGGGCTGGCGGTGGGCGGTCACCGTCACCCGCGTGCCGCGCAGCCGGCACGTCACCGTCTGCGAGACGGTGCTGATCCCCGGCACGGACGCGATGCTCGCGCCCGGCTGGCTGCCGTGGCAGGAGCGGCTCAAGCCGGGCGACCTCGGCCCCGGCGACCTGCTGCCCACCCCGGCGGACGACGACCGGCTCCAGCCCGGCTACCTGCTCTCCGACGACCCGGCGGTCGAGGAGACCGCGTGGGAGCTGGGTCTCGGTCGGGCCCGGGTGCTCTCCCGGGAGGGGCGCAGCGAGGCCGCCCAGCGCTGGTACGACGGCGACCACGGCCCGTCCGCCGCGATCTCGGCCGCCGCCCCCGCCGCCGCCCGCTGCGGCACCTGCGGCTTCTACCTGCCGCTCGCCGGCGCCCTGCGGCAGTCCTTCGGGGCCTGCGGCAACTTCTACGCCCCCGACGACGGCCGGGTGGTCAGCGCCGACCACGGCTGCGGGGCGCACTCGGAGACCCTGATCGAGGCGGCCGAGACCCCGGTCGAGGAGATGCCGACGGTCTACGACGACAGCGCGGTCGAGCCCATGGCGGTCAGCCGGGCACCGGGCTCCGTCGAGGCCGCGGAGCCGGCGGAGCCGTACGGCCACCCCTGACGCCATTGGCGCGGCGCCGGTCCGGCGGACCGGTGCCGTCGCAGGTCAGCGGCCGGCGCGGCGGCGACGTCGGTTGGCGTCGTGCCGCATCATCACGGCGAGACCGGGGAAACCCCACAGGAAACCGGCCAGGCAGGTCCACAGCCAGTCCTGGTGATCGTGTGCGGTCAGCCAGTCGCGGAAGAAGACCAGCAGCACCAGCCCGGCGAGCGCCCAGGCCGCGATCCCGGCGAGGGCGAACGGCACCATCGGCGGGTCGAGCGGCTCGGGCCGCGGGGGCTGCTCCTTCGGCACGCGGCAAGCGTACGCGATCAACTTTTCCTGCTGGCCGGTGATCTGCGACGATGCGCGCGACAACGGAAGATCCACCTGCGAGGACCTGATGGCAGTAGCGCCGCCCGAGAACGGCACACCACCCGACCCAGCTCACCCCCGTAACGGTTTCGACCGGTACTTCGAGATCTCCGCCCGTGGCTCGACGATGAGCCGTGAGGTACGCGGGGGCCTGGCGACCTTCTTCACGATGGCGTACATCGTGGTGCTCAACCCGCTCATCATTGGTGGTGCCGTCGACGGCGACGGCAAGAAGCTCTCCATCGCCGCCCTCGCCGCGGCAACCGCCCTCGTCGCCGGCCTGATGACCATCCTGATGGGCGTGGTCGGCCGGTTCCCGCTGGCGCTCGCCGCCGGCCTCGGCGTCAACGCGCTGGTCGCGTACGAGATCGCCCCGGAGATGACCTGGGCGGACGCGATGGGCCTCGTGGTGATCGAGGGCCTGATCATCGCGGTGCTGGTGCTGACCGGCCTGCGTACGGCGGTGTTCCGCTCGGTGCCGACGCAGATGAAGACGGCGATCGGCGTCGGCATCGGCCTCTTCCTGACCATCATCGGCCTGGTCGACGCCGGTTTCGTCCGCCGGGTGCCGGACTCGGAGAACACCACGGTCCCCGTCGGGCTTGGCATCGACGGCAGCCTCGGCAGCTGGCCGATGCTGGTCTTCGTGGTGGGCCTGCTGCTGACCATCGTGCTGATGGTGCGGCGGGTCAAGGGCGCGATCCTGATCGGCATCCTCGGCTCCACCGCGTTGGCGATCGTCGTCGAGGCGTTGTTGAACATCGGGCCGTCCTTCGTCGACGGCAAGCCCAACCCGAAGGGCTGGGCGCTGAACGTCCCCGAGCTGCCGAAGACCTGGGTGGACGTGCCGGACCTGTCGCTGCTCGGCAACTTCAACCTGTTCGACTCGTGGGGCCGCGCCGGCTGGGTCGT
Organism: Micromonospora sp. AMSO12t; assembly: GCF_008806585.1. Taxonomy (NCBI): domain Bacteria; kingdom Bacillati; phylum Actinomycetota; class Actinomycetes; order Micromonosporales; family Micromonosporaceae; genus Micromonospora; species Micromonospora sp. AMSO12t. The sequence continues at coordinate 27,908 of NZ_WAAS01000051.1, read as the reverse complement.
CGTGCTGATGTTCGTGTTCACCCTGCTGATCACGGACTTCTTCGACACCATGGGCACGATGGTGGCGGTCGGCCAGGAGGGGAGCATGCTCGACGAGCAGGGCACCCCGCCGCGGGCCAAGGAGATCCTGCTGGTCGACTCGATCGCGGCGGCTGCCGGCGGTGCGGCGAGCACGTCCAGCAACACGTCGTACATCGAGAGTGCCGCCGGTGTGGCGGAGGGCGCCCGTACGGGCGTGGCCAACCTGGTCACCGGCGGGTTGTTCCTGCTGGCGATGTTCCTGGCGCCGCTGGTCGTGGTGGTGCCGTTCGAGGCGGCGTCGACGGCGCTGGTGGTGGTCGGCTTCCTGATGATGACCGCGGTGCGGACGATCGACTGGTCCGACTACGAGATCGCGATCCCGGCGTTCCTGACGATCGTGCTGATGCCCTTCACGTACTCGATCTCCAACGGCATCGGCGCCGGCCTGATCTCGTACGTGGTGGTGAAGCTCGCCCGGGGCAAGGCACGGGAGATCCACCCGCTGCTGTACGGGGTGGCCGCCCTCTTCGTGCTCTACTTCCTGCGCGGGCCGATCGAGTCGGTGCTCTGAACACGGCCTGCTCCGGGCCGGTGACCGAACGGGGTACCCGGCCCGGAGCAGGACAAACTTCTCGTGAGCGTGGTCATATCAGTGGTCATTCGCCAAGCTAATTAGTTAGGCTAACTATCGTGACGGAGCGGACGGTGACGGCGAAACGCGTGCCACCGGCGCAGCTGGCACCTCAGTTGCGTGATGCGATCACCCGGCTGAACCGGCGGGTCCGCCAGGCCCGGCCGGTCGGCGACCTCACGGTCACCCAGCTCTCCGCGCTCACCAGCCTCCGGCTGGCGGGTGCGCTGACGCCTCGGGAACTGGCCGACGTGGAACGGGTGCAGCCGCCCACGATGACCAGGATCGTCGCGAAGTTGGAGGAGCGCGGCCTCGTGCAGCGCACCCCCCATCCGACCGACGGCCGGCAGGTCATCCTGGCGGCGACCGAGGGGGGACGGGCGGTGCTCGACCAGTTCGAGCGGGTCCGTGACGAGTGGCTGGCCCGCCGGCTGGCCGACCTGACCGAAGCCGAGCGGGAAACCCTGCGGCAGGCCGCCGAGATCCTTCAGCAGCTCGCCCGCGCCTGATCCGCGCGTCGTGCCACCGCGCCGTCCGCCGTCGATGACGCGTACGACCGCGAGGAGGCGCACCAAGAGTGCAGGCGAAGCTGAGCACGATGTTCCAGTCCCTACAGGTCCGCAACTACCGGCTCTTCGCATCCGGGCAACTGATCAAGCTGATCGGCGTCTGGATGATGTTCATCGCCCAGGACTGGCTGGTCCTCGAGCTCTCCGACAACTCCGCCACCGCGCTCGGCGTGGTGACCGCGCTCCAGTTCACCCCGGTGCTGCTGCTCACCCTGCTCTCCGGGCGGCTCGCCGACCGCTACGACAAGCGGATGCTGCTCTTCGTCGCGAACGCGTTCTGGACCGTCCTGGCCCTCGCCATGGCCCTGCTGGTGATCACCGGCCTCGTGCAGCTCTGGCACGTCTTCGCGTTCGCGGCCCTGCTCGGCGTCGCCAACGCCGTGGAGACCCCCGTCCGGCAGGCGTTCGTCTCCGAGCTGGTCGGTACGTCGCTGCTGCCGAACGCGCTCTCGCTCAACGCGGCCGTGTTCAACTCCGCCCGGATCGTGGGGCCGGCCGTCGCCGGCCTGGCCATCGCCGCCTTCGACGTCGGGCCGGTCTTCATGTTCACCGCGCTCAGCTCGATCGCCCCACTGGTCACCGTGATCCGGATGCGCCCCGCCGAGCTGCACCGGGAAGCGCTGCCGCCGCGCGACGAGCGGGCGTCGGCCAAGGTCGTCGACGGCCTGCGCTACGTCTGGCGCCGGCCCGACCTGCTGCTGCCCATGGCGGTGATGTCGGTGATCGGCATGTCGCTGTTCAACTTCCAGCTGACCCTCGCCGCGCTGGCCAAGACCGTGTTCCAGACCGGCGCCGCCTCGTTCGGGCTGTTCAGCACCGCGCTGGCGGTCGGCGCGCTGGTCGGGGCGCTCGCCGGCACCGGGCGGCGCAGCCGCCCGTCGGTCTGGCTGGTGCTCGGCGCGGGGGTCGGCTGTGCCAGCTTCGGCACGCTGGTGGGGCTCGCCCCGGCGTACTGGATGGTGGTGACGCTGCTGCTGCCGACCGGGTTCTTCATGGTCTTCTTCGCCCAGGCGGCCAACCAGCGGGTCCAGCTCGGCACGGACGCCGCCTTCCGCGGCCGGGTGATGGCCCTGTGGGTGCTGGTCTTCCTCGGCACCAACCCGGTCGGTGCGCCGCTCATCGGCTGGGTCGCCGAGACCTACGGCGCCGGTGCCAGCATCTGGATCGGTGGGCTGATCTCGCTGGCCACCATCCTGGTCGCGCTCACCTGGCAGCTGCGCCGCTCCGGCGCCCGGCTGCGCTTCCGCATCCTGCCGATGCCGCGCTTCTACGTCACCTCCGCCGACTGCTGAGCCTGTCGCCCGGGCGGGCCGACCGCTTCCTCGACCGAGGGCGCGGATGACACGAAAGCGGTGGCGGTAAGGGGGAAAGCGGCTTAGCGTCGATACGTGGAGCTCGGACGCGCGCTGCTGCTGATCCTGGCCATCGTCGCCATGGCCAGCCTGCCGGCGCTGATCGCCCTGGTCTTCTGCGCGGACGAGATCATCGACCGGGTCGCCTGCGGGTACGCCGAGTGGCGTGAGCGCCGGCGGGAGCGGCGCACCATCGTCCGGCTGGACCGGGCCGTCGAGGCCGACGCGCTGACCCGCGACATCGACCTCACCGCCTTCGACCGGCCCGACCGGCGCCCGCTGGAGGAACTCGCCGCCGACCTGCGCCGCCTGCGCAGCCAGGGGGTGGGTTCCGACGGCCGCCAGCCCGTCTGGCACGCCATGGTCCTCCAGGCGTACGACGACCGGCTCCGGCTGGCCTGCCGGGCCCTCGGGCTGGCCGAGCACCTGACGGAGCTGGAGGGCGTCGACCTGGAGCTGGAACGCGTCCGGGTGGAGGGCCTGCTGCACGCCGCCGGGCTGACCCTGCCGGCCGCCCGGGCCGGTCACTGGCAGCGTCACCGCTGAGGGCGGGGCCCGCGTGAGGCTCTTCGTCGCGCTCTACCCGCCGCCCGAGGCGGTCGCGCACCTCGGCGCGCAGGTCGCCCGCCTGCGGATCGGCGCGGCGGCCGCCGCCGGGACCAACGTCCGGCTCGCCGACCCGGCCAACGCGCACGTCACCCTCGCCTTCCTCGGCGACGTCGAGGCGGACCGGCTGGTCGCGGTGGAGAGCGCGCTCGGGCTCGCCGCCGAGTGGTCCCGCGCCGGCCGCCAGGCCGCGCCCCGGCTCAGGCTGGCCGGCGGCGGGCGGTTCGGGCGGGGCCGGTTCACCGTGCTCTGGGTCGACCTGCGGGGCGAGGTGGAGCCGGTGCTGGTGCTGGCCCGGCTGATCCGCTCCCGGCTGCGGCACGCCCGCCTGCCGCACGACGAGAAGCCGTTCCGCCCACACCTGACCGTCGCGCGCCCCGGCGACCGGGTGCCCCCGGCCGACGTGGCCGCCGACGTCGCCACCCTCGACGACTACGAGGGCCCGGAGTGGCCGGCCGGCGAGATGGTCCTCGTGCGCAGCCACCCCGGCCCCCGCCCCACCTACGACCGCCTGGCCGCCTGGCCCCTCTGACGCTCCCCAGTCACCAGGCCCAGGCCTCGGGGCCGGGGCCGCCGTTGCCGACGGGCGGGAAGAGCTCGTCCAGGCGGGTGAGGGTGTCCTCGTCGAGGTCGACGGTCAGGGCGCCCAGGGAACGGTCGAGCTGGTCGGTGGTGCGCGGTCCGATGATCGGGGCGGTCACCCCGGGACGGGACAGCAGCCAGCCGAGGGCCACGTCCGCCGGGTCGTGACCGAGGTCGCCGCAGAGTTTCTCGTACGCCTCGATGGTCGGCCGGTGCTCGGCGAGCGCGTCGGCGGAGCGGCCGCTGGCGCCCCGCGCGGCCCCGCCCTCGGCCATCTTCCGCAGCACTCCGGCGAGCAACCCGCCGTGCAGCGGCGACCACGGGATGACGCCCAGCCCGTGGTGCTGCGCCGCGGGCACCACCTCCAGCTCGACGTACCGGGTCATGAGGTTGTAGATGCACTGCTCCGAGACCAGGCCGAGGAAGTGGCGCTTACCCGCCGCCTCCTGCGCCACGGAGATGTGCCAGCCGGCGAAGTTGGACGATCCGACGTAGAGGACCTTGCCCTGGGCGACCAGGGTCTCCATGGCCTGCCAGATCTCCTCCCACGGCGTGCTCCGCGAGACGTGGTGCATCTGGTAGAGGTCGATGGTGTCGGTTTGGAGGCGGCGCAGCGAGTCCTCGCAGGCCCGGACGATGTGCCGGGCGGAGAGGCCCTGCTGGTTGGGCCACTCGCCCATCTTGCCGTAGACCTTGGTGGCCAGCACGACCTTCTCCCGCCGGCCGCCGCCCTGGGCGAACCAGCGCCCGATGATCTGCTCGGTGATCCCCTCGCCGGTCTGCCAGCCGTAGACGTCGGCGGTGTCGAAGAAGTTGATGCCGTGGTCGAGGGCCCGGTCCATGATCGCGAAGCTGTCCGGCTCGGTGGTCTGCGGCCCGAAGTTCATCGTGCCGAGGCAGAGGCGGCTGACCGACAGGCCCGTACGGCCGAGGTTCGTGTACTCCATGAGGCCACCCTGCCACGGCGGCAGTTGGAGCGCCTCGCGTTGACTCCGGCGACCGGGTGGTCGCCGGAGTCAGGCGGTCACGAGGACTCGCGGGCCGCCGGGCCGCTGCCGAAGAGCACGTCGTCCCAGCTCGGCAGGCGCTTGCGCGGCTTACCGCTGGCGTCGGTCGACTCGCCCGACGCTGCCGCCGGCGCGCCCGTGCGACGGGGCCGGAGCACCGCCAGCGACGGCACGGCCGGCACCTCCTTGGGCGCGTCCGAGTCGTCGTCGAAGGCGGAACCCTGGCCACCGCCGAGCAGTGCCGCCGCCCCGCCACCGACCGGCCGCTGGCGCGGCGCGTCCTGCCCGGCAAGGGCGGCCGGGGTGCGGGGTTCGAGCCCACGACCCGAGGTCGAGCCGAGCGGACGGTCGAGCGAGGCGAGCAGGGCGTCCCGCCCGGCCCGGATCGGGTCGCGGCCGGGACGGCTGTGCTCCGCCGCCGCCGGCAGACCGTGCCCGCCCCGGCTCGGCTCGCCGCGCGACGGGCCGGGCAGCGCGTGGCCGCCCCGCTCCGGTGCCGGCTCCTGGCCGAGGATCGGGGTGGGCCGCTCGGCGCAGAGGTATTGCGCCATGTCGTCGTGCGGGGTGACCGACTGCCGGGTCTTGTCGAGATCCCAGATCGCCTGCGCGGTCGCCTTGCCCGAGGGCCAGGTCGCCACGATCCGCCAGGTGCCGTCGTCGCGGCGCCACGCGTCCCAGGAGATCTTCTCGGTGTCGATCCCGTGCTGGGCGAGCCGGCCGTTGACCACCTCGGCGAGCGGGGTCGGCTTCTCCGCGCCCTTCAGCCGGGTGCGGCGGGCGTGCTGGGCGAGCATGGCCCGCTCCTGGAGCACCGGGCCGGCGTAGCGCAGCACGCGGTCGACCGGCACGCCGGCGATCCGGGCGACGTCCTCGGCGGACTCGCCGGAACGGATCTTGGCCTGGATGTCCCGTGGGGAGAGTGAGGGCACCGGGTCGGCGGTCGCCGTCGGGGCCACCGCGAGCGGCGGGGCGCCGGGCTCGGCGTGCAACGCGCCGGCGATCCGCTCGTCGATGGGCAGGGCGAGCAGTCGCCCGACCTCGTCGGCGAGCACCAGGGCCTGGCCGTCCTCGGAGAGGGCGACGAAGCGTACTGGGCGCATGGCGTAGCCTCCGTCCCGCTTCGCTGGCCGTCACGCCACGAGCCGGCCACCCGGGCGTCCTCGCACCACCGTACGCGCATCTGTCCGCAGGTGGGGGATGCGACACCCGCATGTCGCGACTGAGCTGCGACGATGATCACGGTCGGTGGCCGCCGACGCGTCCGGCGGCCACCGACCGTGACGGCGATCAGAGTCGCTCGACCACGTAGTCGATCGACGCGGTCAGCGCCTCGACGTCGGCCGGCTCGACGGCCGGGAAGAGCGCGACGCGGAGCTGGTTGCGGCCAAGCTTGCGGTACGGCTCCGTGTCCACGATGCCGTTGGCGCGCAGCGCCTTCGCGATCGCGGTGGCGTCGACGGACTCGGCGAAGTCGATGGTGGCGACCACGTTGGAGCGCAGCGCCGGGTCGGTGACGAACGGCGTCGCCACCTCGGAGCGCTCCGCCCAGCCGTACACGATCGCGGCGCTCTCAGCCGTGCGCTTGGCCGCCCAGGCCAGCCCGCCCTGGGAGTTCATCCAGTCGGTCTGCTCGGCGGCCAGGAAGATGGTGGCCAGCGCCGGGGTGTTGTAGGTCTGCTCCAGCCGCGAGTTGTCGATCGCGGTGACCAGGTCGAGGAAGGCCGGGATGTAGCGGCCGGACGCCTTGATCTCGCCGGCCCGCTCCAGCGCGGCCGGCGACATCAGGGCCAGCCACAGGCCGCCGTCGGAGCCGAAGCACTTCTGCGGGGCGAAGTAGTAGACGTCGGTCTCGCCGACGTTGACGTCCAGGCCGCCGGCGCCCGAGGTGGCGTCGACCAGCAGCAGCGAGCCGGGGTCGGCGCCGGCCACCCGGCTGATCGGCACCGCGACACCCGTCGAGGTCTCGTTGTGCGGGGTGGCGTAGACGTCCACCCCGGCCTCGGCGGTCAGGGTGGGCGCGGTGCCGGCCTCCGACTTGCGGACGGTGGGCTCGCCGAGGAACGGGGCGTCCTTGACGGACTTGGCGAACTTGGCGCCGAACTCGCCGAAGCTGGCGAACTGCGCCCGGTCGCGGACCAGGCCGAACGTCGCGACCTCCCAGAAGGCCGTGGTGCCGCCGTTGCCCAGCACCACCTCGTAGCCCTCGGGGAGGGAGAAGAAGTCGGCGATGCCGCGGCGCAGCCGGGCCACCTCGTCGCGGACGGTCTTCTGCCGGTGCGAGGTGCCGAGGTAGCTGGTCGCCACCTCGGCGAGGGCGGAGACCGCCGCCGGACGGACCTTGGACGGCCCGCAGCCGAACCTCCCGTCGGCGGGCTTGAGGTCGTCGGGAATCCGGATGGTCGGTGCGTCAGCCACGGTTGTCGAGATCCTTCCGCATGGGCGAGGGCGGGCCCGGTGTTCAGGCGGGCACGGATCGACGGCGGACGCGCGCTCAGGCGCACGACGTGGCCGGGACCCGGGCCCGGTCCGGCGTCACTGCCGGCCCTCATCCTCCCACCCGCGCCGGCCGCGCCGACCGCTGATCCCACCAGCGACGTTGAGGCGTCCACCACAATCCGTGCCAGTGCGCCGCACCCGGAGGCAAGGAAGGGCCCCCTCCTGTACGCCAGGCGTTGGGAGGGGGCCCTTCCTCACATCTCAGACGCCGTGCGGGATGGCGTCCCAGCCCTCGACGTCGCTCGGCTTGCGGGTGCCCGGGCCGACGTAGCGGGCCGACGGGCGGACCAGCCGCTGGAGCTTCTTCTGCTCCAGGATGTGCGCGCTCCAGCCGCCCATCCGGGCGCAGGTGAACATGGAGGTGAACATGTGCGCCGGCACCTCGGCGAAGTCCAGCACCACGGCCGACCAGAACTCGACGTTGGTGGCGAGCACCCGGTCCGGCCGGCGGGCCTGGAGCTCGGCCAAGGCGGCCTTCTCCAGCGCCTCGGCGATCTCGAAGCGCGGCGCGCCCAGCTCCTTGGCGGTGCGGCGGAGCACTCGGGCGCGCGGGTCCTCGGCCCGGTAGACGCGGTGGCCGAAGCCCATCAGCCGCTCGCCCCGGTCGAGGACGCCCTTGACGTAGCCCTCGGCGTCGCCGCTGCGCTCGACCGCCTCCAGCATGCTGAGCACGCGGGACGGGGCGCCGCCGTGCAGCGGGCCGGAGAGGGCGCCGATGCCGGAGGAGATGCAGGCCGCGGCGTCCGCGCCGGTGGAGGCGACGATCCGGGCGGTGAAGGTGGAGGCGTTCAGGCCGTGCTCGGCGGCCGAGATGAAGTAGGCGTCGACCGCCTTGACGTGCCGCGGGTCCGGCTCGCCCCGCCAGCGCTTCATGAAGCGCTCGACGATGGTGGACGCCTTGTCGATCTCCTTCTGCGGCACGGCCGGCAGGCCCAGGCCGCGCGCCGACTGGGCGACGAAGGAGAGCGCCGTGACCGACACCCGGGCGAGGTCCTCGCGGGCCTGCTCTTCGGAGATGTCGAGCAGCTGGTTGAGACCCCAGTACGGGGCCAGCATCGCGACCGCGGACTGCACGTCCACCCGGATGTCACCGGAGTGCACCGGCACCGGGAACGGCTCCGCCGGCGGCAGCCCCGGGCCGAACCGCCCGTCGACCAGCAGCGCCCACACGTTGCCGAAGGAGACCTGGCCGATCAGATCCTCGATGTCGACGCCGCGATAGCGCAGCGCGCCGCCCTCGCGGTCGGGTTCGGCGATCTCGGTCTCGAAGGCTACGACGCCCTCGAGCCCGGGTTTGAAATCGGCCATGTCGCTCTCCTGGATCTGCTCGGTGCGCCCGCCCGGGGCTCCGGTCCCGGCCCAGCCGGGCGAGCGCCTTAGGCGACCCTCAGGGATGTGTTCGTGACATCTTGCCTGCTGGGTAACCGGATTCGCGACCCACTGCGACTGTGCCGCACACGACATCCCCGGTCCGGGCGGCCCGGACCGCGTCGGTGACACTGTGCAGTGCGGGCTGGCCAGCGCCGCAGGCGGTGGGCCGGGTCGACGACGAGGAGGGGGAACGTGACGGGGGACACAGTCCGGCCGGCGGGTATGCGTAACGAGTACGCCCGGGAGCTGGGCCTTTCCGAGACGGATCTGGCCGCCGACTGGCACGGCCAGTTCGCCCGCTGGTTCGCCGACGCGGTCGCCGCCGGACTGCCCGAACCGAACGCGATGGTGGTCGGCACCGCCGACGCCGCGGGCCGCCCGAGCGCGCGCACCGTGCTGCTGAAGGGGTACGACCCCGAGGGCTTCGTCTTCTTCACCAACTACGGGTCCCGCAAGGGCGCCGAGGCGGCCGTCAACCCGCACGTGAGCCTCGTCTTCCCCTGGTTCCCGCTGCACCGGCAGGTGGTGGTGGCCGGCCGGGTCGAGCGGGTCGACCGGGCGGAGACGGAGGCGTACTTCGCCAGCCGGCCGCGCGGCTCCCAGCTCGGCGCCTGGGCCAGCACCCAGTCCCGGGTGATTTCCGACCGGACCGTGCTGGACGAGGCGTACCGGGCGGCGGCGGAGCGGTTCGCCGAGGTCGAGCCGATCCCCGCCCCGCCGTACTGGGGCGGCCTGCGGGTGCGGCCGGAGTCGGTGGAGTTCTGGCAGGGCCGGGTCAGCCGGCTGCACGACCGGCTGCGGTTCCGGCTCACCGGGCCCGGGGAGTGGACCGTCGAGCGGCTGGCGCCGTGACCCAGCTCAAGGACGCGCGGCCGACCGGGCTGCGCCGGTTCGCGATCGACGTGCGCCCGCTGGCCGTGCCGGCGTACCGGCGGATGTGGCTCGGCAACGGCATCGCGATGTTCGGCATCCAGCTCACCGCCGTCGCCGTGCCGGTGGAGATGTACGCGCTGACCGGTAGCTCGCTCTGGGTCGGCCTGATCGGGATCGCGGCGTTCGTACCGCTGCTGGTCTTCGGGCTCTGGGGCGGCGCGGTGGCCGACGCGCACGACCGGCGCAAGGTGCTGCTGGCGACGGCGGCGGTGCTCTGGGCCGCCACGCTCGGCCTGGCGGTGCAGGCGGTGCTCGGGATCGGCAGCCCGCTGCTGCTGCTCGTCCTGGTGGCGGTGCAGTCGATCGCCTTCGCGATCAGCTCGCCCACCCGCAACGCGATCCTGCCCCGGCTGGTGCCGGCGGAGCTGGTGCCGGCGGCGACCACGCTGAACTTCACCACCTACACGGCCGCCTCGGTGGTCGGCCCGCTGGCCGCCGGCCTGATCTTCGCCTGGTGGGGCACCGACCTCGGCCTGCCGATCGCCTACGCGGCCGACGCGGTGCTCTACGCGGTCGCCGTCTGGGCGACGGTGAAGCTGCCGGCCATGCCGCCGGAGCCGGACCCGGACGCGTCCGCCGCCCCACGGCGGGCCGGGCTGGCCAGCATCGTCGACGGCCTGCGCTACCTGGCCACCACCCCGGTGCTGATGCTCTCCTTCGTCATCGACCTGATCGCCATGGTGCTGGCCATGCCCCGGGCGCTCTTCCCCGAGATCGCCGAGTCCCGGTTCGGCGGCGGCGCGGCCGTCGGCTGGCTCTACAGCGCGATCGCGGCGGGCGCGATGCTCGGCGGGCTGACCTCCGGGTGGATCGGGCGGCTGCGCCGGCAGGGGCTGGTGCTGGTGCTGGCGGTGGTCGGCTGGGGGCTGGCGATCGCGGCGGCCGGCCTCGCCGGCCAGCTCTGGCTGATGGTGCTGCTGCTCGCGGTGGCCGGGGCGGCCGACCTGGTCAGCGCCGTGCTGCGGCAGTCGATGCTGCTGGTCTACGCGCCGGACCGGATGCGCGGGCGGCTGATGGGCGTCAACACGGTGGTCATCGCCGGCGGCCCGCGCCTGGGCGACCTGCGGGCCGGTGCGGTGGCGGCCGGTTTCGGCGGCGGCGTCGCCTGGGTCGGCGGCGGGCTGCTCTCGGCGGCCCTCGCGGTGCTGCTCGCGGTGGCCTTCCCGGTGCTGCTGCGCTACCGGGCGGCGGACCCCTCCGGCGGTGACAAGGCGTGACGGGACGGGTCGGGGCGAGCGACGGCGGGGCGGGAACCGTTAGGGTCGCCCGCATGGACACCCCCGACCAGCGTCCGCCCTCGGGCGCGCAGTGGACCATTTCCGCCGCCGGCCACGAGGCCGTCATCGTGGAGGTGGGCGGTGGGGTCCGGACATACCGGCACGACGGGACCGACCACCTCGACGGGTACGCCGCCGACGAGATCTGTCCCGGCTGCGCGGGACAGGTGCTGGCCCCCTGGCCGAACCGGATCCGCGACGGGCGCTACACCTTCGGTGAGCGGTCGTTGCAGCTCACCCTCAGCGAGCCGGACCGGGGCGTGGCCATCCACGGGCTGGTCAACTGGGTGCCGTGGCGGCTGGTGGAGCAGTCGTCCGACGCGGTGACCGTCGGCTACGACCTGCCGCCGCAGCCGGGCTACCCGTGGCCGCTGCGGCTGCGTACCCGCTGGAGCGTCGGCCCGGACGGGTTGCGCGCGGAGCACGAGGCGACGAACCTCGGTGCCGAGCCCGCGCCGTTCGGCTTCGCGGTGCACCCGTACCTGCGGGTGCCCGGGGTGGCGGTGGACGACCTGTCGATGCGGCTGCCGGCCCGGACGCGGTTGCAGGTGGACGGGCGGCTGCTGCCGATCGGGGGCACCCCGGTCGCCGGCACCGAGTACGACTGGACCAGCCCCCGCCGGATCGGCGGCGCCCGGCTCGACCTCTGTTTCGGCGACGTGATCCGCGACGACGACGGCGGTTCGGTGGTCAGCCTGGCGGCCCCGGACGGCGCGGCGGGCGTACGGATCTGGGCGGACCGGGAGTTCGGCTGGTGGCAGGTGTTCACCGGCGACGCCCTGCCCGGCGAGCGGCGGCGCCGTTCCGTGGCGGTGGAGCCGATGACCTGCCCGCCGGACGCGTTCCGTTCGGGCCGGGACGTGATCACCCTGAAGCCGGGCGCGACCTGGCGGGGTGCCTGGGGCGTACGGCCCGGGGCCTGAGGCGGGGAGCGCATGGAGTTCGGCGAGGTGGTCCGGCGACGCCGGATGGTGCGCAACTACGACCCGGACCGGCCCGTCCCGCCCGACGTGGTGGAGCGGCTGCTCGACCACGCGGTCCGCGCGCCGTCGGCCGGCTTCGCCCAGGGCTGGGGCTTCCTGGTGCTGGAGGCGCCGGAGGACCGGGAGCGGTTCTGGGCGGCGACCACGCCGGGCGGCGGCGGCCGGGAGCGGTGGCTGGCGGGGATGCGCCGGGCCCCGCTGATCGTCGTCCCGCACGCGAACCGGTCGGCCTACCTGGAGCGCTACGCGGAACCGGACAAGGGCTGGGCGGACCGCTCGACCGAGCGCTGGCCGGTGCCCTACTGGTACGTGGACACCGGCTTCGCCGCCCTGCTGATGCTGCTGACCGCCGTGGACGAGGGGCTGGGGGCGTGCTTCTTCGGCATCCCCGCGCAGCGCCTCGACGCCTACCGGGAGGCGTTCGGGGTGCCGGGGGAGTACGAGCCCGTCGGTGCCGTCACGGTGGGTTATCGTGCGGCTGACCACCGGTCACCGTCCCTGCGCCGGGGGCGTCGCCCGGTGGACGAGGTGGTCCGGCGGGGGCGCTGGAGCTGACCGGCGCCGGACGGGCCGTCGGGTGTTTCCTCCGGTGGCGATCCGGATGGCGGGTGGCGAAACTGACATCGGGGAGCAGAACGCGGTGTGGTGCAGCCCGCTACGCTGGCACGGTCATCGGTGCCGCGGGTCGCGGTGCCGCGCCGCGACCCGACCCGGTGTCGTGGGTCGGCCCGGCCAGGGGGAGGGGAGCGTGCCGTCGTGATCTTCAGAGCGGTCCGGGACGGGCGTCCCTACCCGGAGCACAACCTGACGCTCAAGCAGTGGGCGGAGATCCCGCCGAGGCCGCTGCGCCTGGACCAGTTGATCACCACCAAGCGTGAGCTGGCGCTGGACAAGCTCCTCGCCGAGGACTCCACCTTCTACGGCGACCTCTTCCCGCACGTCGTGCAGTGGAACGGCGGGCTCTACCTGGAGGACGGGCTGCACCGCGCCCTGCGCGCGGCGCTCCAGCAGCGCAACCAGATCCACGCCCGAGTGCTCGTCCTCTCCGGCCCGATCGAGTGAGCGCGACCCGCCGGCCGTCCGACCCGTACTGACCTGCGATTTCGCGGATTCGACGCGGCGGTTTCGTCTGCCGGCGCCCTTCGACGAGCGGCTGTCGCACCGGAGCCGTACCGTCATCTCCAGACGACGTGTCTGACGAGGACGGTGAGGGCCATGGCCCGCGACGGTGACATCAACGAGCCCACGAGGGAGTTCCCCGGTTATCCGACCGGCGAGGCGCTCAAGGAGCGGTCGGCTGTCACAACCGAACCGGATCCGGGTGCGCCACCACCACCGGCCGGCGGGCCCGCGCGCGGCCTGCTCTGGGTGCTCGGCGCGGCGGCGCTGGCGGTGGTGGTGCTGCTCGGTGTGCAGGCCACCGGCCTGCTGCCGGACTTCCGCAACCCGTTCGCCAAGGAACAGACCGACCGCAGCCAGCCGCCGCTGCTCAAGTCGATCCAGGATCTCAGCCGCTACGTCGCGGCCGAGGGCAACTTCCAGGTGGTCGTCGATCTCCAGAACGACCGGCGCAACGTGCCCGACTGGCTGCTCAGCCAGCGCACCCTCTTCGTCGGGGCGGGCAGCGTGGAGGCGTACGTCGACTTCGCCAAGATCTCCGAGGGTGCGGTGGTCGAGTCGGCCGACGGCAAGTCGGTGGAGATCAGGCTGCCGGCGCCGCAGCTCGGCAAGACCAACCTCGACCTGGAGAAGAGCTACGTCTTCGCCGAGGAGCGCGGGCTGCTCAACCGGGTCGGCGAGCTGGTCAAGGGCGACCCCAACCGCCAGCAGCAGGTCTACCAGCTCGCCGAGGAGCGGATCACCACCGCCGCCCGCGACAGCGGCCTGACCCAGCGGGCCGAGGAGAACACCCGCAAGATGCTGGAGGGGCTGCTGCGCTCCCTCGGCTACGAGAAGGTGACGGTCACCTACACCGCCCCGTGACGGTGGGCCCACGACGCGACGGCGCCCGCCCCGGTCGACGGGACGGGCGCCTCGTGCTCACCCCCGCTTCGGCGGGGGCGGGGCTCAGTAGCGGGCGGCGGCGTAGCGGTCCTCGTTCGGCATCAGGACCCAGAGCACCAGGTAGACGACCACCTGGGTGCCGGGCAGCAGCAGCGACAGCAGGAACAGCAGCCGGATGAAGCCGGCCGACCTGCCGAAACGCTGGGCCAGGCCGGCACAGACGCCGGCGATCATGCGCCCCTGACGGGGGCGGACCAGTTTGCGACTCATCGTCGTACTCCCACTCTGCGGCGTTCGCCGCCTCTGCCCTCAACGGTAGGAAGGGGTGGCCACCGCGCCCTCGGTCCGGAGGAGGATCGGCGGTGCCCGTACCCGTAGGTGGTTACCCGGGAACCGGCCCCGCGACGCCCCCGGGACCCGCCGGGACGTGCCGACCGGTCGCGGCTGGCGGCAGGGGCTGAGCTGGGCGGGTAGGCTCGCCGGTCGGGCACCCACACCCCCGGGTGCCGGACGGCCGCCCCGACCGGGCCGGCCACGACCGTGCCGGAGACCCACGAGGTACGACGGCGAGGAAGTGCAGCCATGATCAGCGTTTTCGATCTCTTCAGTGTCGGCATCGGGCCGTCCAGCTCCCACACGGTGGGGCCGATGCGGGCCGCCCGTACCTTCGTCGCGGGCCTGAAGGCCGACGGGTTGCTGACCGGCACGGCACGGGTGCAGGCGGAGCTCTTCGGCTCGCTGGGCGCGACCGGGCACGGCCACGGCAGCGACCGGGCGGTGCTGCTCGGGCTGGCCGGCGAGGCCCCGGAGACCGTCGACACCGACACCGTCGACGCGCGGATCACCCGGATCCGTGCCGAGCGCCGGCTGAGCCTGCTCGACGCGCACGAGATCGACTTCGACCCGGACCGTGACCTGGTGCTGCACCGGCGCCGGTCGTTGCCGTACCACCCCAACGGGATGACCTTCGTCGCGTACGACGACCGGGGCGCGGAGCTGCGGGCACGGACGTACTACTCGGTCGGCGGCGGTTTCGTGGTCGACGAGGCGGCGGCCGGGGCGGACCGGATCAGGCCCGACGCCACCCGGGTACGGCACCCGTTCCTCACCGGCGCGCAGCTGCTCGGCGTGACCGCGTCGACGGGGCTGTCGATCAGCGAGGTGATGCTCGCCAACGAGCTGTCGTGGCGCGGCGAGGGCGAGGTGCGCGCCGGCCTGCTGGAGATCTGGCGGGTGATGCGCGAGTGCGTCGAGCGGGGCTGCTCGCGCGACGGGGTGCTGCCCGGCGGGTTGAAGGTCCGCCGCCGCGCGGCCGAGCTGCGCCGCAGCCTGGAGACGGAGTCCGATCCCGCCGACCCGCTGCGGGCGATGGACTGGGTGACTCTCTTCGCCCTGGCCGTCAACGAGGAGAACGCGGCCGGCGGCCGGGTCGTCACCGCGCCGACCAACGGGGCGGCTGGCATCATTCCGGCGGTGCTGCACTACTACACCCGGTTCTCCCCGGGCGCCTCCGAGGAGGGGGTGGTGCGGTTTCTGCTGGCGGCGGGCGCGATCGGCGTGCTGTTCAAGGAGAACGCCTCGATCTCCGGCGCTGAGGTGGGCTGCCAGGGCGAGGTGGGCTCGGCCTGCTCGATGGCCGCCGCCGGGCTGGCCGAGGCGCTGGGCGGCACCCCCGCGCAGGTGGAGAACGCCGCCGAGATCGGCATGGAGCACAACCTGGGCCTGACCTGCGACCCGGTCGGTGGTCTGGTGCAGATCCCCTGCATCGAGCGGAACGCGGTGGCTAGCATCAAGGCGATCACGGCCGCCCGGCTGGCGCTGCGCGGCGACGGGGTGCACCACGTCTCGCTGGACAAGGTCATCAAGACCATGCGCGAGACCGGCGCGGACATGAAGGTGAAGTACAAGGAGACGGCGCGCGGCGGACTGGCCGTCAACGTGATCGAGTGCTGAGGGGGCGTTCGTTCATCGACTGCTAGCCTGTCGTCCGTCCGGTGAGGCGGGAGGCGGCGGTGACCTCTGGCGTCGCGGCGTTGTGGTCGCACCGCACCTCGCTGCGCATCCTCGTCCGGCGCGACCTCGCCGTGAAGTACCAGCAGTCCGTGCTCGGCTATCTCTGGTCGCTGATCGAGCCCCTCGGCCTGGGCGCCATCTACTGGTTCGTCTTCGGGATCCTCTACTCGCGGGACACCAACCGCCACCTCGGCGACGCGGCCGACTCGTACCCGCTGTTCCTGCTCACCGGGATCTTCGCCTGGATGTGGACCAGTTCGGCGCTGAGCGAGGCGACCAACGCGCTGACCGGCCAGGCCCGGCTGATCACGACGATGAACGTGCCGCGGCAGGTCTTCCCGATCGGCCGGGTCACCGGCCGCTTCGCCGAGTACGCCGCCGGCCTGCCGATCCTGCTCGCCGTCGCCGTCGGGTACGCCGCGTCCGGCCGGGTCGAGCCGGGCTGGTCGCTGCTGGCCCTGCCGCTCGCGGTGGCGGTGCAGGCCGTCCTGCTGGTCGGGCTGGCGCTGCTGCTCTCGGCGGTAAACGTGCTGATGCGCGACGTCGAGCGCTTCATGCGGCTGGTCGTCCGGGTGCTCTTCTACGCCACCCCGATCATCTATCCGCTGAGCCTCGTGCGCGACGCCGACCTGCCGGGCTGGCTGAAGGTCGCCTACGAGCTGAATCCGCTGGTCGGCATCTTCCAGCTGCACCACTCGGTCTGGTACCCGGACGAGTTCCCGGACGCCCGGCTGCTCGCCACCTCCGTCGGCGTCAGCCTGCTGGTGCTGGCCGCCGGCTGGTGGTCGTTCCGCCGGCTCGAACCCGCCGTGCTCAAGGAACTGTAGGGATGGCCGATCCGATCATCGAGGCGGAGGGGCTGGGCATCCGGTTCGTCCGCAACCGGCGGCGGCAGTTGCGGCTGCGGGAGCTGTTGATCCACCGGGGGCGGCGCGGCGCGGACGACGGGCGGTTCTGGCCGCTGCGGGACGTGTCGTTCTCGGTCCGGGCCGGGGAGACCGTGGGCGTGGTCGGCCGCAACGGCACGGGCAAGAGCACCCTGCTGCGGCTGATCGCCGGCGTGCTCATCCCCGACGAGGGCCGGATCCGGGTGCGCGGGGACGTCGCGCCGCTGCTGGAACTCTCCGCCGGGTTCTCCAACGACCTGACCGGGCGGGAGAACCTCTACCTGGTCGGCGGCCTGCACGGGCTCCCGTCGGGCTACCTGCGGCGGCACTTCGACGACATCGTCTCGTTCGCCGGCGAGCAGGTGGAGCGGGCCGTCGACACGTCGGTGCGGCACTACTCGTCCGGCATGAAGGTCCGGCTCGGCTTCGCCATCATCTCGCACCTGCCGCACCCGATCCTGCTCATGGACGAGGTGACCGCGGTCGGGGACGAGGAGTTCCGCAAGAAGTGTTATGCGACGATCGACCGTCTGCTCGGGGAGGGGCGCACTCTGGTGCTGGTGTCACACAACGAAAAGGACCTGACCCGGTTCTGCCGTCGGGGGTTGTACCTCGACGGGGGCCGGGTGGGCGTCGACGGCACGATCGCCGAGGCGCTGCACGCATACCACGTCGCGGTTCCGCGGTGACGCTCGCGATCGTGCTCGCCGCCGACGCACCGGCCGCGAGCCTGCCGACCCGCTCGGGCGAGCACCTCGCCGACCGGCTGGCCGACCAGCTCCGGCGCGCCGGGGCGCACGAGGTGCGCCACGCCGCCGGCCTGGACGAGCTGGCCGACCTCGTCGACGCGGCCACGCAGCCGGTGCTCGTCACCGGCGCCGACCTGGTCGCGCACACCGCCGTACTGCGGCACCTGGCCACCAGCCCTGTGGGGCCGACGGTCGCGCTGGTGCTCACCGACCCGCCCGGCGACGGCCACACGGCCGTGCGCGAGGAGCGCGGCCAGGTGGTCGGGGCCGGACCGGCGCAGGCGCTGGACGGCGAAGCCACCGGCGTGTTCGGTGGCGCGCTGCGGGTCGGCGTCGACGACCTGCCGTCGCTCGCCGCCGCCGCGCGCGCGGCCGCCGCCGGGGTGGTGCCCGTCGGCGCGCCGTCGGCCGCCGCGCCGCCGCCGGCCGGGCCCGCCGTGGACCGGCTCTTCGCCGGCCTCGCCGGGCTCGGTGTGCTGACCTTCGCCCAGCGGGTACGCCTGCTCGTGGCGCACCGGGTGGGCGACCCGGCGGGGCTGGCCGCCGCGGAGGCGGCCGTGGCCGCCGTCGACGAGGACCGGGCCGAGCTGAAGCTCTCGGTGAAGGAGCGGGACGACTTCTTCACCACCTTCTTCGTCAGCACCTGGTCGCCGTACGTGACGAAGGCGTCGGCGAAGCTCGGGCTCGGCCCGACCGCCGTCACGATGATCTCGGTGGCCTTCGCGGTGGCCGCCGCCGTGCTCTTCGGTACGGGCGGCCGGCTGGCGCTGGTCGCCGGGGCGGTGCTGCTCTACCTCGGCTTCGTGCTGGACTGCGTGGACGGCCAGGTCGCCCGCTACACCCGGCACTTCAGCGCGTGGGGCGGCTGGCTGGACACGATGGCCGACCGGGCGAAGGAGTACGTGGTCTACGCCGGCCTCGGCTACGGGGCCACCCAGGCCGGTTTCCGGTACGGCTGGGCGCTGGCGATCGCCGCGATCACCCTCCAGACCGTCCGGCACATGACGGACACCTGGTACGGCGTGCTGCACGACGAGGCGGCGCGCCGGCCGAAGGCGGTCGGCACCGCCGGCGGTGGCATCGGCGACAAGCTGAACGCCGCCTCCAACCGGGTGCAGGCCGACACGGGTTCGGTGTCGTACTGGCTGAAGCGCACGGTGGTCTTCCCGATCGGGGAGCGGTGGGCGCTGATCGCGATCACGGTGGCGCTGTTCGGCCCGCTGGTCAGCCTGTACGCGGTGCTGGCCTGGGGGGTGCTGGCCTTCGCGTACACCGGGGCGCTGCGTACGCTGCGGGCCCGCTGGATGCGGGTGCCGGTGCTGGACACGGTCGACGCCACCCTGCACCGCGACGACGGGCCGCTGGCCCGGCTCCTGCCGGCGCTCCTGCCGGCGCTCCGGCCGGTGGGCCCGCTGGCGCTGGCGGTCGTCGCGGCGCTGGGCCCGGCGGCGCTGCTGGTGGCGGCGCTGCTGACCCGCGACGGGGCGGAGGTCCCGCGGTGGGCGGTGCCGGTCGCGCTGCTGGTGCTGCTGGTCGCCGGCCTCGGCGCGGGCGCGACGCACGCCGGGCCGCTGGACTGGCTGGTGCCGGCCGCGCTGCGGGCGGGCGAGTTCCTGTTCGCCATCGCGGTCGGGGTGGTCGGCGACGTGCCGCCGTGGCTGATCTTCGGGTACGTCTTCGTGCTGACCCTGCACCACTACGACCTGACCGCGCGGCTGGAGAAGCGGCAGTCCGCCCCGCCGCTGCATGGCGGCACGCTGGGCTGGGAGGGCCGGTCCGTGCTGCTGGCCCTGGCGGCGATCGTCGGTTTTGCGGGTATCGGGATGGCTACACTCGGTACGTACCTTCTCGTGGTTTTCGTGGGGAGTGTCGCCCTCGCCTGGGTCGTCCTGCCCGCCCGCGCCGCGCGGGCGTCGGTGGGCCTGGTCGGCGCGGGAGGTCGCTCGCCGGGCTGACGACAGGGGCCGGCCGATGACACTGATCAGCTTCGTCGTGCCGGCCTACCGGGTGCAGGGATACCTGCGCGAATGCCTCGACTCGATTCTCGGCCAGCCGGTCGCCGACATCGAGGTGATCGGCGTCGACGACTGCTCGCCCGACGACAGCGGCGAGATCCTCACCGAGTACGCGGCCCGCGACCCGCGGATGCGCGCCGTCCGGCTGACGGAGAACGTGGGGCTCGGTCCGGCCCGCAACATCGGGCTGGACCGGGCCGCCGGCGAGTACGTCTGGTTCGTCGACGGCGACGACTGGCTCGCCCCGGAGTGCCTGCCCGAGGTGGTCGAGCGCCTCCGCGCGACCCGCCCCGACGTGCTCCTGGTCGACCACGTCCGGACGCACTGGAACGACGCCACCAGCCGCAGCGCGATGGAAGAGGTGTTCCCGGAGCCGCCCGGCGAGGAGACCTTCCGGCTGCGGGACCGGCCCGAGACGCTGCGGCTGCTGCACACCGCCTGGAACCGGCTGGTCCGCCGGCAGTTCCTGATCGAGGAGGGGCTGCGCTTCGCCCCCGGCTGGTACGAGGACGTCTCGTTCAGCTACCCCGTGCTGATGGCCGCCGAGCGGATCGGTGTGCTGGACCGGGTCTGCGTCAACTACCGGCAGCGCCGCACCGGGGCGATCACCAGGACCAGGGGCGAGCGGCACTTCGAGGTCTTCGACCAGTGGCACCGGGTGTTCCGGTTGATGGACGCCTGGGGGCCGGCGGTCGACGACCTGCGTCCCGCGCTGTTCGAGCGGATGATCTGGCACTACCTGAGCGTGCTCGGCAACGGGGAGCGGATCGACCCCGAGCTGCGGCCGGCCTTCTTCGCCCAGATCACCGCCGACCACGCGCGCTGGCTGCCCCCCGGTGGCTATCCGGCCCCGGCGGGCGCGGAGGGGCTCAAGCACCGGCTGGTGGCGGCCGGGCGCTGGCGTACCTTCAGCGCGCTGCGCACCGCCTACCGCGCGCGGGACGTCGCCCGGCGTACCGCGCGGAGCGCGAAGCGGCGGGTCGCGCCCCCGGCCCGGCGCGCGGCCCGGCTGGCCCGGGACGCCCTGCTGCGCGAGTACTACCGGGCCGAACTGCGCCGCCCGGTCGATCCGACGCTGGCCGTCTACGCGGCCTACTGGTACCGGGGCTACTCGGACAACCCGGCCGCGATCTTCGAGGCGGCCCGGCGGCTGGCGCCGCAGGTGCGCGGGGTGTGGATCGTCCGGCGGGACCGCGTGCACACCGTGCCCGAGGGCGTCGCGTACGTGGTCGCCGGGACGCCCGCGTACTACCGGGCGCTGGCCCGGGCGCGGTGGCTGGTCAACAACGTGAACTTCCCGGACCACGTCCGCAAGCGGCCGGGCAGCGTGCACGTGCAGACCCACCACGGCACGCCGGTGAAGGTGATGGGCCTGGACCAGCAGCGGTACCCGGTCGGCGCGGTCGGGATGGACTTCGCCGGGCTGCTGCGCCGGGTGGACCGGTGGGACTACAGCGTCAGCGCGAACAGCTTCTCCAGCCAGATGTGGGAGCGCGCGTACCCGGCCGCGTACACCACGTTGGAGGTCGGCTACCCGCGCAACGACCGGCTGGTCACCGCGACCGCGGGGGAGGTGCGCCGGCTGCGTGCCGAACTCGGCCTCGGGCCCGACGAACGGGTCGTCCTGTACGCCCCGACGCACCGGGAGCACCTGCCCGGCTACCGGCCGCCCTTCGACCCGGAGCGGCTGCTCGACGTGCTCGGCCCGGCCGGTCGGCTGCTGATCCGCAGCCACTACTTCCACGACCGGGACCTACGCGCCCGGCGCCCCGCCGACCGGGACCGCGTACGCGACGTCAGCGGCCATCCGCGCGTGGAGGACCTCTACCTCGTCGCGGACGTGCTGATCACGGACTACTCCTCGGCGATGTTCGACTACGCCGTGCTCGACCGGCCGATCGTCGTCTACGCCCCCGACTGGGAGGCGTACCGGCTGGCCCGGGGCGTCTACTTCGACGTGACGGCGGAGCCGCCGGGCGCGGTGGCCACCAGCTTCGCCGACCTGCTCGACCTGTTCAGCGCCGGCGGCGTCGACTCGGCGGCGGCGCGCGCGGCCCGGCAGCGGTTCCGGGCCCGGTTCTGTGCGCTCGACGACGGCCACGCCGCCGAGCGGGTCGTCCGCCGGGTCTTCCTCGGCGAACCGGCCACCGCCGGACGGCCGGCGCGCGGAGTCGGCGCGCTGGCCCCGGCGTCGCAGGCGGGAGGCGGACCCCGCTGACGCCGGCTCGTCCCGCCGGGTGGGCGTCACAGGGCCGTCACAAGCCGAACATGGCACGTTTACCCGATGTGCGAACCGCATGATCCTCGTCACAGTCATTCGGGATTCGGTCGACGAGGTGGGGGGAGGGCACGGTGACAACCGTCGCACTCAAGGATGTCACGAAGGTGTTCCGGGACGGCACCCTCGCCGTCGACAGCGTCAATCTCGACGTCAACGACGGCGAGTTCATGGTGCTGCTCGGCCCGTCGGGCTGCGGGAAGTCCACGGTGCTGCGGATGGTGGCCGGGCTGGAGGACCCGACGTCGGGCGCGGTGATGCTCGACGGCGAGCTGGCCAACGACCTGCCGCCGCGCGACCGGAAGATCGCCATGGTCTTCCAGGACTTCGCGCTCTACCCGCACATGACCGTCGGCGACAACATCGCCTTCCCGCTCAAGCTGGCCGGATTGGAGCCCGAGCCGCGCGGCGAGCGGGTCACCGACGTGGCCAGCGCGCTCGGCATCGGCGACGTACTCGGCCGCAAGCCCAGCCAGCTCTCCGGCGGGCAACGCCAGCGGGTCGCGATGGGCCGGGCGATCGTGCGCCGTCCGGGCCTCTTCCTGATGGACGAGCCGCTGTCGAACCTCGACAGCGGGCTCCGGGCCGAACTGCGCGCCGAGATCTCCGGCCTGACCCGGGAGCTGGGCGTCACCACCATCTACGTCACGCACGACCAGGCCGAGGCGCTGACCATGGCCGACCGGGTCGCCATCATGCGCAAGGGCGTCCTCCAGGACGTCGGCACCCCCACCCAGGTCTACGGCCGCCCGGCCACCCTTTACGTGGCCGCGTTCCTCGGCAGCCCGCGGATGAACCTGCTGGAGGCCTCGGTCTACGTCCACCTCGACCGCTACGTCACCCTCACCCTCGGCGACCAGGCGCTCCACCTGCCGTGGGACGACATCCGCAGCCGGGCGGTCGCGCACTACCACGGTGAGCGGATCGTGGTCGGGATGCGGGCCGAGGCGCTCACCCCGGTCGCGCCGGACACCCAGGGCGCCGTGCTGCACGGCCGCATCCGCTACCTGGAGCACCACGGGCACGAGTCGCTCGCCTTCCTCGACATCGGGGCCACCGCGATCGTGGTGGACGAGATGGGCACCCGGACGGAGGGGGCGCCCACCGGCCAGCGCGGCCTGCGCCGCTTCGGGCAGGTGATGCAGCGGCTGACCGGGCGCGCCCCCGAGGAGGAGGCCCCCGCCCCGGTCGCTGCCACCCGCACCAGCGTGCTCAACGACCCGGGCCGGCACCACCGGCGCCCCGCCGAGCTCGCGGTCCGGCTCGCGCCGTACCCGGGGATCGCCGCCGGGCACCCCCTGGCCGTCTCCGTACGCATGGACGCGCTGCACTTCTTCGACGAGCGCGGCGACCGGATCGACGTGGGCTGGCGCTGACGGGGGCGGTCCTTGCCGACAAAGTTACCGGCTAGTAACGTCGGGCCATGGCCATCGACTCGCGCCAGGTGGCGGCCGGCATGCTGGAGGCTGTGCCGTTCGCCCGTACGCTCGGCATCGAATTCGTCGAAGTGGCCCCCGAGGCGGAGGGCGGGGTACGGGTGACCGTCCGACTGCCCGACTCGCCGGCCACCCACAACCACGTCGGCGGCCCGCACGCCGGGGCCATGTTCACCCTCGGCGAGACCGCCTCCGGCGCGGTCGTGCTGGCCGCGTTCGGGCAACTGCTCGACCGGGCCACGCCGCTGGCCGTGCGGGCCGAGATCGCGTACCGGAAGCTGGCCATGGGCCCCGTCCTGGCCACCGCGCGCCTCGACCGGCCGGTCGCCGAGGTGGTCGCGGAACTGGAGTCCGGCCGCCGGCCGGAGTTCCCGGTCCAGGTGGAGATCGCCACCGAGGAGGGCAAGCCGACCGGCGGGATGACCGTGGTCTGGACGCTGCGCCCGAACTGAGCCGCGCGGCAAGCGCACCGAAAGCGGTTTACGGGCGCGGAGGTCTGGATAGATTCGTACCGTGCTGGGCCTACCTGCTCACGTGACCGCCTGTCTCTTCGATCTGGACGGTGTGCTGACGCAGACCGCCCGGGTGCACAACGCCGCGTGGACCGAGACGTTCGACGCCTTCCTGCGCCGCCACGCCGCCACCACCGGCGCGGAGTTCCGTCCCTTCGACCCCGGGCCGGACTACAACCGCTACGTCGACGGCCGGCCGCGCGCCGACGGGGTGCGCACCTTCCTCGCCTCCCGGGGCATCGTGCTGCCCGAGGGGTCGCCCGACGACCCGCCGGACGCCGACACCGTCAACGGGGTCGGCAACAGCAAGAACGTGCTGCTGCTGGAGCGGCTGCGCACCCACGGCGTGGACGTCTACCCCGGCTCCGTCGCGTACCTGGAGGCGGCGAGTGCCGCCGGACTGCGCCGGGCGGTCGTCACGGCCAGCGCGAACGGCCGGGAGGTGGTCGCCGCCGCCGGGCTGGAACCACTGTTGGAGGCGCGGGTGGACGGGCTCGTCGCCCGCGCCGAGGGGCTGCGCGGCAAGCCCGAGCCGGACACGTTCCTGGCCGGCGCGAAACTGCTCGGGGTCGACCCGCGCAACGCCGCCGTCTTCGAGGACGCCCTCGCCGGGGTCGCCGCCGGCCGCGCCGGCGGGTTCGGGTACGTGATCGGGGTGGACCGGGTCGGCCAGGCCGCCGAGCTGCTGGCCCACGGCGCCGACGTCGTGGTCACCGACCTCGCCGACCTGCTCGACACCGGGCAGACCGCGTGATCCGGGAACGGGCCTATCCGGTCGAGCCGTGGCACGTCCGGGAGATACGGCTGGACATGGACGTCCTGGCCCAGTCCGAGTCGGTCTTCGCCCTCTCCAACGGGCACGTCGGGCTGCGCGGCAACCTCGACGAGGGGGAGCCCCACGGCCTGCCCGGCACGTACCTCAACTCCTTCTACGAGCTGCGCCCGCTGCCGTACGCCGAGGCCGGCTTCGGGTTCCCCGAGTCCGGCCAGACGGTCGTCAACGTGACCAACGGCAAGCTGATCCGGCTGCTCGTCGACGACGAGCCGCTCGACGTCCGCTACGGCGAGCTCCTCGCCCACGAACGGGTCCTCGACCTGCGCGCCGGCACCCTGCACCGGGAACTGCACTGGCGCTCCCCGGCCGGCCGCGAGATCAAGGTCCGCAGCACCCGGCTCGTCTCGTTCACCCAGCGTGCCGTCGCCGCGATCAGCTACGAGGTCGAGGCGGTGGACGGCCCGCTGCGGCTGATCCTCCAGTCGGAACTCGTGGCGAACGAGGCGCTGCCCGCGCAGAGCGGGGACCCGCGGGTCGCGGCCGTGCTGGAGTCGCCGTTGCAGGCCGAGGAGGAACTCACCACCGCCGACGGCGGGCTGCTGATCCACCGGACCAAGGTCTCCGGGCTGCGGGTGGCCGCCGCCATGGAACACGAGGTGTACGCACCGGGGCGCACGACCAGCCAATCCGAGGGGTACGAGGACTGGGTGCGTACCACGATCGGGTGCGTGCTCCAGCCCGGCGAGACGCTGCGCGTGGTCAAGTACCTCGCGTACGGCTGGTCGAGCCGCCGGTCGTTGCCGGCGATGCGCGACCAGGTCGAGGCCGCCCTGACGGGGGCGCGGATCGACGGCTGGGACGGGCTCCTCCGCGAGCAGCGCGAATACCTCGACGAGTTCTGGGACGCCGCCGACGTGGTGGTGGAGGGCGACCCGGAGATCCAGCAGGCAGTCCGGTTCGGCATGTTCCACGTCCTCCAGGCCGGCTCCCGGGCGGAGCGGCGGCCCATCGCCGCGAAGGGCCTGACCGGTCCGGGGTACGACGGGCACGCGTTCTGGGACACGGAGATGTTCGTCCTGCCTGTGCTCACCTACACCCAACCGGCCGCCGTGCGGGACGCGCTGCACTGGCGGCACGGCACCCTGGCCGCCGCGCGCGAGCGGGCCCGGACGCTCAACCTGGAGGGCGCGGCGTTCCCCTGGCGCACCATCGAGGGGCCGGAGTCGTCGGGGTACTGGCCGGCCGGCACCGCCGCCTTCCACATCGCGGCTGGCATCGCCGACGCGCTGCGGCGCTACGTCCAGGTCACCCAGGACACCGAGCTGGAACGCGAGATCGGGCTGGAGCTGCTGGTGGAGACCGCCCGGCTGTGGCGGTCGCTGGGTCACCACGACCGGCACGGCCAGTTCCACATCGACGGGGTCACCGGCCCAGACGAGTACACGGCGGTGAAGAACGACAACATCTACACCAACCTGATGGCACAACGGAACCTGATCAGCGCGGCCGACGCGGTCATGCGCTACCGGGACGAGGCGTTCCATCTCGGCGTGACCGACGAGGAGGCGGCAGCCTGGCGGGACGCGGCGGCGTCCATGCACATCCCGTACGACGAGGAGGTCGACGTCCACGAGCAGGTGGAGGGCTTCACCCGGCTCCAGGAGTGGGACTTCGTGCACACGCCGCCGGAGAAGTACCCGCTGCTGCTGCACTACCCGTACTTCGACCTCTACCGCAAGCAGGTCGTCAAGCAGGCGGACCTGATCCTGGCCATGCACTGGCGCGGCGACGCCTTCACGCCGGAGGAGAAGCTGCGCAACTTCCTCTACTACGAGCGGCGTACGGTGCGCGACTCGTCGCTGTCGGCGTGCACGCAGGCCGTGCTGGCGGCCGAGGTGGGCCACCCCGAACTGGCGCACGTGTACCTGCGCGAGGCCGCGCTGATGGACCTGCACGACCTCAACGAGAACACCCGCGACGGCGTGCACATGGCCTCGCTCGCCGGCGCGTGGATCGCCCTGGTGGGCGGGTTCGGCGGGCTGCGCGACCACGACGGCAACCTCTCCTTCGCGCCGCGGCTGTCGAGCCGGCTCGAGCGGCTGGAGTTCTCCCTCCAGTGGCGCGGGATGCGACTGCGGGTCGACGTCCGGCGGCACCAGACCACGTACGCGCTGCGCTACGGCGACCCGGGAGACGTGCTGGAGTTGCGGCACCACGGTGAGCCGGTCCGGGTCACCTGCGGGGAGCCGGTGACGATGCCGATCCCCGCGGCGGAGGTGTCGGGCCCCGTCCCGGAGCAGGCCCCCGGCCGGGCTCCCCTGCTCCGCCTGCCCGAGAGCGAGCCGTGACCGACCGCCGGCCCGCCGTCGACGACGGCGGGCCGGCGGTGTAGGACCCTGGTGCCGGTCGCCCGGCGGCTTCGGTCAGAGCGGCCTGCCCTGTGACGGGCGGTCCGCCGCGTCGCGGGGCGCCATCGCCCGCGGGTCGTCGGCCGTGCGCGCCTGGGCGGCGTCGTCCGCCCAGTCCCGGCCGCGTTCGGTGTCCTGTTCCCGCCGGTCCCGGTCGGTGGTCTGCTGCCGGGTCTCCCGCTGCTGCTGGGCCATGGCGATCCTCGCGATCCGTCGGGGCGCGGCTGCGCCGGTACGGTCTGCGGTCACCCGACGCCTACCCGGGCCCCTCGGCGACAAACGCCGGGGGTGCCGGGGCCGCTTGCCGGCGCCGGGGACGGGTATGCGGCCGGAACGGGGACGACCGAGGACGTACGGAGGCGAGATGGACGTGCGCAGCAGCGCGGTGGCGATCCCGGCGGGGGACGCCGAACTTCCGGCCGACCTGCTGGTCCCGGCGGAGCCGGCCGGCGTGGTGCTCTTCGCACACGGCAGCGGCAGCTCCCGGCACAGCCCGCGCAACACGGCCGTGGCGCACGTGCTCAACCGCAGTGCCCTCGGCACCGTGCTGGTCGACCTGCTGACGCCGGCCGAGGACCAGGTGGATGCCCGTACCGCCGAGCTGCGCTTCGACATCCCCCTGCTCGCCCGTCGGCTCGCCGCGATCGTGGACTGGCTGGCGGCGGAGCGACCCCTCGGCGCCGTGCCGATCGGGCTGTTCGGGGCCAGCACCGGGGCCGCCGCCGCCCTGGTGGCGGCGGCGGCCCGGCCGGACCTCGTCGGCGCGGTGGTCTCCCGTGGTGGCCGTCCCGACCTGGCCGGCGCCGCGCTCGATCAGGTGCGCGCGCCCACGCTGCTGCTGGTCGGCGGCCTGGACGAGCAGGTGATCACGCTCAACGAGCAGGCCCAGGAGGCGCTGCCGGACACGGCCGAGCTGACGGTGATCCCGGGGGCGACCCACCTCTTCGAGGAGCCCGGCACCCTGGAACAGGTGGCGCACAGCGCCGCCGACTGGTTCACCACC